>DATEZN010000244.1:0-3482 GCA_035255545.1 Nitrosotalea sp.
AACCTAGGGGAATGAATAAATCATATTTACTGGAAAGTTCTTTAATTTGGTTGATTTGTGATATGAAATCATTACTAGTGAAAAATATCGGATTTTTAACGAGCGATAGGACTTTCTCTTTACCAAAATATATTGCATTTATTTCTGAAGTTAAATAGCGTTCAAATGAATATGCGGTACTTGCAAAATCGTTTACAACAAGAATTTTTAATTTAGACATAAATCAATAGATTTTTTTGAGCATTTCTGCAACCTGTTTTTTTTCCAATGGTTTCATATCTTCCATGAACGATTTGATATTTTTTGGTTTTCTTGCACCTGGATAATTTTTCTTTTTAGTTATGTCTAGACCGGGAGGGATGATAAAAAAATCTGGTGTTTCAAGAACATGTTCTATCTCAAAACCATTAAGTAATTCTTCAATCAATTTCTCACCAGGTTTCATACCTATGATTTTGGTTTTAATCTGTGAAGTTTTAAAACCATATTTTGGTGCAAGGATATTCTTCATCTCTTCAAACAAATCTTTCAAGCGTATGAGTGGCATTTTCAATACAAAAACTTCTCCTCCTTTTGCAATCTCTGCAGCAGATATGATCAAATTAACAGCGTCTTCTTGCGTCATAAAATAGCGTATCATTCTCTCATCTGTCAAAGTTATGGGTCCGCCATCTCGGATCTGTTTTTCTATGTGGGGTAAAATGGAACCTCTTGTATTTAGAACATTACCGAATCTAACTGATGCAAATACTGTATCTGAGTTATGATGAAATATCTCTGCTGATATTAGTTTCTCAGCAAGGAGTTTTGTTCCTCCCATCACACTAGCGGGATTAACAGCTTTGTCTGTGCTTATAGAAATAACTTTTTTTACATTTTCTCTAAATGCCGCCGTGATTATATTCTTAGTTCCAAGAATATTGACAGTAACAGCTTCGAAAGGATTGTGTTCGCATCTATCTACGTGCTTTAGTGCAGCTGTATGAAAGATGATGTCAACACCTTTTGCTACATGATTTACTCTACCTTCATCTCGTATGTCGCCTATTATGAAAATGACACGTTTATCATGACCAATCGCTTGTTCTACTTCGTATTGACCATTTTCGTCATTGCTAAATATTTTTACAGTTTTTGCTCCATCTGACAAAGCTTTTTTTGCTAAAGCTTTACCGATTGAACCGCTTCCGCCAGTTATCAACACATTTTTTCCTTTTAGAAGGGATGTCATGATTGAATTAGGTGAATAATTTATTAATTATATGTTTCCAGTGTTCGTAGACAACGTGAAAAGTACATAATGAAGATCCCATTAAGAAGACCATATTTTCCACCTGCTTCAATTAATAAAATCGAAAAAGAAATCAGGAAATCTATTCAAAGTGGAAGATTGACTCTTGGTGAAAACCTAAAAACCTTTGAATCTGAATTTGCTAAATTCGTAGGTACCAAATATGCATGTGCAGTCTCATCAGGTACAGCTGGATTACATCTTTCACTGTTAAGCATGGGAGTCGGGAGAGGAGATGAAGTAATAATTCCAGATAAAACTTTCATATCAACTGCTAATGCAGCAATATATTGTAACGCGACTCCAGTTTTTTGCGATGTCGATGAACAAACCTTTCAAATGGATCCTTTGAAACTCAAAAAATTAATAAACAAAAAAACTAAAGCAGTGATTCCAGTTCATCTAGGTGGTAATGTCTGCCCAATGGATGAAATATTGGAGATAACTAAAAGTCATCACATAAATGTCATAGAGGATGCGGCTCATGCACATGGTTCTACATTACATGGAAAAAAAACTGGTTCTTTTGGTTCACTTGGTGTTTTCTCTTTTTATCCTGATAAAATCATGGCTAGCAGTGATGGTGGAATTTTAGTCACAAACAATCGTTATCTTTATGAAAAAATCATGTTACTGAGAAATGTGGGTAGAAAGAATTTAGGAAAATATGATTTTTCAATAATTGGTTATAATTATAGAATGAATGAAATTCAAGCTATACTTGCTAAAGAACAATTAGTTTTATTGCCAAAGATGGTTAAGAGGCGTAGGCAGATAGCCTCAATTTATGATTCAGAATTGAAACAACTACAAAGCTTAAGGAAACAGAGAATAGAAGACGATGTAAAATCATCATACTATGCCTATATTATGAAATTGGTTAAAGGGAGTTTAGCCAAATTTAGAAAAAATTTATTTGAATATGGAATAGAAACAAGTCCAATGTTTACATCTCTTCACAACACTAAACCGTATGTAGATCTATATGGACGAAGAAAAGGATTATGTCCTGTCTCAGAAAAATTAGATAATGAAACTCTTACTATTCCCCTGCATCCTGGAATGAAAGATAATGAAATACATTATGTCATTAAATCAATCAAAAAATTTGTTCACTGATGTTTGCATGATTGTAAAATAGTGTTATATTGTACTTTGGGTAACTAAATACTAAATCAAGTTTTGACAGCAATGACATTCATTACATCCCCTAATTTTAACGAGGCAAACATTTCATCTAGCTTGGGAATTTTTCTAAAAATAACATAGTTGATTTTCTGAAAAAACCATTTCTTACTTAGTATCTTTGGGCAGTTTATCTTGATGATGGAAAAGCCTGATTTTTGTAATGCATAACTAAGGGTTTCGGGTGTGAAATACGACATGTGGCCTGGAGGATTTAGAAGTACCCAATCTAACTTGTCAATTCTTCTGCCCAAACCATTCCAGTTTAGTGTTCTAATGTGCAGAATTCCTCCCTTTTTTAAAATCCTGCTAACCTCTTCAAAAGCACGAATGGGTTGAGCCAAGTGCTCAACAACATCATTCATTGTTACAACATCAAAAAAATCAGCATCCCAAGAGGTCTTGCCTTCAATACTTTCTTGTACGACCTTAAATCTTGTCTGTTTTTGAGCATGTGTTACTGCAAAATCTGAACTCTCCATACCATATGATTCATATCCATTTTGTGTATACACCTTGAGAGAAAATCCAAGTGCGCATCCAACATCTAGTATTTTTTTACCGTGTGCATATGTCGAGATTTGTTCTATTGCCTCCTGAAATTCTGGTATCTGAATCTTCTCTTGGTGAGCATAATTGGTATTATAATATTCGTTCCCGTAATATTCTCCAAGATTCAAGTCAGATGGTCTTGGCAAAAAAATAAAACCACATTGTAAGCATTGAAAATGTGTGAATATCATATCGGCAAATTTATTCAATGAATAGGAAGTGTAGGTATGATCTTTTTTATCAATCTGTTTTGTAAAAATTTTTTTAATATTCGTAGAGTCACAGAGAGAACACCTATTAGATTCATCTTGCAAAGAAAATACCTTTTGGTTACTATCTGTTCTCCTCTTATAAAACATTCCAAGTATATCTCAGAAATCTTGATGGTATCTAAAAGAATCCTAACACTTGACTGAACTCAGAGTCCAACATTTTTCCTTCAATGAATAGGTAA
>DATEZN010000245.1:0-4885 GCA_035255545.1 Nitrosotalea sp.
TTCCAATGTCAGAATCAGATCTTATTGTAAGAAGAATCAAAAATGGAACTGTGATTGATCACATAGAATCTGGAAAAGGTTTGAAGGTACTAAGTGCATTAGGAATAGATGGTGGAGATGGAAATGTGATTACAATTGCACTCAATGTTCCAAGCTCCAAGGTTGCAAAAAAAGACATTATAAAAGTAGAAAATAAATTTTTGCAAGATAAAGATACAAACAAGCTCGCACTAATTGCCCCAAAGGCAACAGTAAACATAATCCAAGATTACAAATTAGTTGAGAAGAGACGTGTCACGTTACCAAATCAGATCGAGAGAATTTTTCGATGTTCAAACCCAGACTGTATAACAAATAGTGATGAAAAAATACAGCCAATCATGGATGTAGTTGATAAAACAGGACTTGTTCTAAGATGTAGATATTGTACAAGAACCTTAGATGTTAACGAATTAAAATATTATTAAAATTTTTATTTCTTTTCTGTTTGCATTGCATATTGATCATAAGTAAACTTTCTTGCACTTCCAAATGGTCTGAAAGGTCTTCCATTACCATGATAGAACTTTGAAAAGAATTCAACATAGACCAATCTTGCTCCCTGAATGCCTGGTTCAAAGACACCAATTATAATATTGAATATGTGACCTATGAATAGTATCATCGTTCCAAGAATAATGAAAGGAATTCCATGATGTAATGTTTTGAAAAATATAAAGTCAATTACATCAGCCAAGATAACTGATGCCAAAAGAATTCCAACGAGTCTGGTGTATGATAATATGTGGCTAACAATAGAGGGTAACTCCATGATTGCCCTCGGGCCTTCTCCTACAAACATCAAGCCAATTCCACTAATCATCAAGCCTATGTAAGCAGCACCTGTTGTGCTATGAACTGGGTTGACGTGTTGATGATGCATTAGTGCAAGTCCAAAGAGTACTACACCCCAACCAAAGAGCAACCAACCAATTTTGCCAATAGCATGTTTTTTGAGACCTTCACGCATACTGTTCAAGATACCTAGGATTAGACCAAATGTTACCATTCCAAGACCAATGTATCCAGCGATTAGCAATAGTTTTCTTAGACTAGTAATTGGATTGAATATTGTTCCATCTGCAGGTAGATGTAAACCTAGATGAGTATTGAGAAAACCAAATAGATAGCCGTTAAGATGGAATCCAAAGTAGAGGTTAAACACAAATCCCAATCCTATTGCAATGATAGCACCTGGTGTCATTGCTTTTGCAAGTTTTACCATCTGTCGTCTCTTTAGTATATTCAATGCAAATTTGCTCAACATACTAGGCATGATGTTAATGTCTCTCTTTCCACCCTCAATTCTTCGAATAACCCATCGACATACTAGAAGTATGAATAGTCCATATCCTGCATCTCCAACCATCATACCGTAGAATATGGGAAAGAGTATACCAAAGATTAGTGTGGGATCGAATTCTTTGCCTTCAGGTAGAGAATAGAATCTGATAAAAGCTTCAAAGAGTTTGAATCGTTTTGGATTATCAAATTGTGTAGGAGGATGCTCATCTGTTTCAAGCTCAAATAGCATAGTTCCTTTTGTATTGTTTTCAAAGACATTCTTTAGTTGGCTAATCTTTGATTTTGGAATCCAGCCTTCAAGTGCAAAGGAATCAGATGTCACTCCTAAATTATCAACTACTTCGAGCTTTTTGTTTTCAATCTCAAGTTGCTCTTCTACACATACTATATTGACATAATGAGATTTTGAGATTTCACCTAGTTGTCTTTCAACTTCCTTTAGTTTGTTAGAAATATCAGTATGTTTTGCTTTTAGGTTTTGTATCAACTGATCTGCTTTTCCATCTAGTTTTGGAACTGCTTCAAGTTTTACATCATATTCTTGAACCACAGTAGCAAGTGCATGGGGTGGAAAGTTTGGAAATGTAACTAGAACAATATCTGTAGTGTCTTTTCCTTCTTTTGGATAGACAAAGACATCTTGACTGTTGACATCTAACGCTTTTTTGAAGGCTGCATAGTTTTTGGAATCTACTCTACCAAAATAAGAGTGGGCCATTTTTAGTTGAAGAACATTAAAGTCCTCTGGGAAAAATGAAAATTCTTCAACCAGTTTGGTGTTGTTTTCAGTTTCCTTTAGTTGTGTTAGAAGATGTTCCTTTTCTTTTTCCAAGGTGGCGACTTTATCATCAATGTCAACAGATTTGGCAGCTTGAATTATTTGCTCTATTGAAGTGAATCGTTGACATTGTGTAGATTCAATTGGTGGTAACACGGTTTTCAGTGCTTTCATCCTCAAAAGCTGATCTGAAACTTGTCTGAACGTTTCATTGTCACGTTCATTTCGTACAAGTCCAGCAACATCTTTTGATAAGGATTCAAGCTGCACAACATGAAGATCGTGTAAAATAGAAACTACGGTCTGTTTTTCTTTTCGCAGTCCAAGCACTGCAATTCTTCCCATGGGTATTGGTTTTAGAACCAAATTCTATACCTCTTTTAGTAAAATATCAATTATTTCTTTGACTGTTTGAGAATCAATTCTTGAAGAAATGGTCTTTGCCTTGTTTTTTGCCTCTTCTATGATTTTTTCTGTCTCAGTGTGTGCTTTCTTTCTTGCTTGATCTATAGAAGATTCAATTAGTTTTTCTCCATCAGTCTTTGCTGCAGTAATTGATTGTATTGCATGAGTTTCAAAATTTCGTAATTCCTCTGTTACCTTTTTCTTCTGCTCATCAATTTCCTTTTGAGATTTATCTTCTACTTCTTTTATTTGCTTGAGTGAGTGGACGTATTTTTCTGATGTAGACATTTTAAACTCCAAAAAAGTGCTTGCCTGCATATAGTGCCAAGGCTACAGTACCAAGAATGTTACCTAGCTTGAATGCTCTAATTATCATAAAAAATCTTCGCTGTTGTTGATTTACAAAATTAGGCAAGTATTTCCTTCTCCTTTTGTTTTAAAGACTCTTGTTCCCTTTCTCCCATCTTTCTTTTGACTGTCTTTAGCATCATGAAAGTATCTCGTTCCATTTCATCTAATCTAAATATTATAAATTTGATAGCGGCCTGCAATCTAGGGATGAATACGTTTTCAATAGCATTAGATTTTCTTTTTGTTTTTTCAATCTCAAGTAATAGTTTACGAAGTGTGGTTTCCTTTTCTGCAACATCAAGAACCATCTTGTGCACATTACGAAATGCTTTGATTGCTTCATTGATAGATGGAGGAAGTTCTAGTAGATGTTCTGTAATGGTTTGATCACTTTTTCCACCTTCAATTTTTGGAATTTTAACACCCATAACATTTTTTGGTGTAATTTGTAATTTATTCAATTGTGGAATCTTCATTGCTTCATTTTCTAGTCTCATGGCACCTGCAAGCATTTCTGCCATTCTAATTGCCTGATATCCTTTTATTAATTCTGCTTGAAGACCGCTTCTAAGTGAAGCTACGGTTTTGCTTGTGTTAAAAAACTCCAGAATTAGTGCCTGTCGTTTTAGCTTTAGTAACTTTAGACCTTTTTTTGCAACAATGATTCTTCTTTTTGTACGAATGTATTCAAGACGTGTTGGTCTAATGTTAATTACTGATGGCAATTTTATGCACCTGCACCAGATTTCTTTCTGTATTTCTCAATGAATTCTGGTTTGATACGATTAAGTTCAGAGTCTGATAGATCACTTAGTAATTCCCAACCAATATCCAAGGTCTGTTCGATTGAACGGTTTTCATCCATTCCTTGGTTTACAAACTTTCTTTCAAAGTCGTTAGCGACTTTCATGAATTTTCTGTCAAGATCACTGAGTGCTTCTTCACCTACAATTGCAGCTAATGATCTTGCATCTTTACCCTGTGCATAAGATGAATAGAGTTGGTCTGCAAGGCTTCTATGATCTTCCCTTGTACTACCCTTTCCGATACCTTGGTTCATCAAACGTGAAAGACTTGTCAAGACATCTACAGGTGGGTGTATATCTCCTCTGTGCAAGTCTCTACTCATGACAATTTGTCCTTCTGTGATATAACCAGTAAGATCTGGAATTGGGTGAGTGATATCATCTGCGGGCATGGTAAGAATCGGAATTTGTGTTACAGATCCATTTCTTCCCTTGATCTTTCCTGCTCTTTCATATAATGATGACAAGTCAGTATACATGTAACCAGGATAACCTCTTCTTCCAGGAACCTCTTCTCTTGCAGCAGAAATTTCTCTTAATGCTTCACAATAGTTAGTCATATCAGTCATGATTACTAGCACATGCATGTCTCTTTCATAAGCAAGGTATTCTGCAGTAGTCAATGCAAGTCTTGGAGTGAGTAAACGTTCCATCGATGGATCAGATGAAAGGTTCAGAAATAGAGCTGTTCTTCCAAGTGCACCACTTTCTTCGAATTGTTTTACAAAAAAGTTTGCTTCTTCACTTGTAATTCCCATTGCTGCAAATACTACTGAAAAGTTTTCTGAGCCACCAAGAACTTTTGCCTGTCTTGCAATCTGTGCTGCAAGCAAATTGTGTGGAAGACCTGCACCTGAAAATATTGGAAGTTTTTGACCTCTGACTAGCGTATTCATTCCATCAATATTGGACATTCCAGTCTGGATGAATTCAGATGGCTCTTCTCTTGAGTATGGATTTATACCAGAACCAACCAAGTCAACTTTTGTTTTAGAAACAATTTTTGGGCCATTGTCTCTCGGATTTCCTAGACCATCAAAGACACGTCCTAGCATTTCATCAGATACTGCAAGCTGAGCAGTCTCGCCTAGGAATTTTACAGATGTATCTCCAATGTTAAGCCCTAGTGTAGCACCAAAGACCTGTACAATTGCAAGACCTTGTCTTGTATCAAGAACTTGGCCTTGTCTTCTCTCGCCAT
>DATEZN010000246.1:0-3587 GCA_035255545.1 Nitrosotalea sp.
CCACATCTGATTATTTCAACTCCTTTTGTGATAAATTGTTCTACATTTCTTGGAGCATTTTCAGACACAACAAGTATTGTAGGAGTTTTTTTTGCAGTGCTGATTACTTTTGATTTTGGAGATAAACTACCTTTTGAATCAAGGATTATACGAATTGGATTTTTTCCTTTCACATATCTAACAGTAAGTAGTGGATTGTCTATATTGACAGTATTTTTTCCTACTAGTACTGCGTCAACATTTTTTCGAAGATTATGTACTCTCATCAAATCTTTTCTAGATGAAAGATTTGATCTTCCAGTGCGAGTGGCTATCTTTCCATCTATACTAATGGCAGCACTAAGTATCACATAAGGCCTAGATTTTTCCATGTACTAGTTCTCCTTCATACATTACTGCTTTTATCGTATTTTCTGAAGCTCTCTGTACAATTGAGGCATGAGGATTATGCATTGGTTCAAGATCAATGGAATGTTTTTCAATAAATATACAATCTGCTATTTTGTTATTTTGAATAATTCCAACTTCTCCACCTAAAAATTTTGAAGCGTTTGTGGTAGCCATTTTGAGTATATCTTTTGGCAAGAGTCTTTTTTTCGCAATACCCATTGAGACTTTCCAAAGATAATCCATTTCCCTGAACATATCGGGCGAATTTATCATAATGTTATCAGTTCCAATGGCTACATTACAACCAGTATCAAGCATGAGAGATATATCAGGAATACCCTCTGCAAGAGATCCATTTGCTCGCGGGCACACCACAATACTTGCTCCATTTTTGATTGACATTACAAGATCTTTTTTTGAGGCATATGTCATATGCACCAAGAAATTTGGTTTTGCAAGTAAAGCTCTTCGAGTCTCAGTTTTTCCATATATTTTTTTTGATGTATTATTACTTTCTTCAGTCTCAGCTGAATGTATGGCACGAATTTTCTTTGTTTTTGCAAAATATCGTAATGCAGAATCACTAAATTCATTTGGTCCACTAATACCAAGCCCATCACAACTCATCAGAAGGTTTTCAAGAGACGATTTATGGTGTTGCGGAATAGAAATATTATTCTTGATAGATTTCGAGTCCTGATAATATTCAATTCTTCCTAAAATTATGGGTCTTATTGAGATATCTAGTGCAGCATTTTTTAATATATTAATTCCTTCAATACCCCCCTCCCGAAAATCAACAAATGATGTTATTCCTTTTCTAACCATTGAGATACACGAATTTTTTACAAAGCTTGTAAGATGTGATATGTCTGAATTTTTGAGGATTTTTTGTTTAAATCCACTAACAGGATGTATCTTTTCCTCAACGTTGGAATCTATTCCTATGTCTTTTGCTATGGAATCTCCAATATGTGTATGCGAATTGATTAGCCCAGGCATCATCAATAAGCCTTCACCATCAAACACTGCTTCATCTTTACTAGGTAAGAGTTTAGTACCTATTTTCTCAATGTATTTTCCAGAAATTCTTACATTGGTATTTTGAATATAATCTAGTTCTGGACCATAAAGTAGACTGATATTTTTTATCAGCATGTTGTCTCAAGAATTCGCGTATCTTTTTTTCCAGAGTCTCTAATCTCACGAATCTTATCTAATGATTGAGTAGCTAATTTTGCTGCATCCCTTCCAGTTTTTGCAGTTCCAATTCCGCAGTTAAATGAAATATCATACTTTTGTTTCACAATTTCAAGAAATTTAGTTATTTCATCTTTATTGGTATCAGAGCTGATTATCATAAAATTATCTCCACCCATGAAAAATGTAAGAGAGTTTCTTTGGAGGAAAAATGTTGACATTTCTGAATATAATGTGATAATAAGTGTAGATACTTCATAAGGTGATTTTTTTTCAGAAACTGAGGTAGAGCCATCTACATCCATGTGTATAATCCGAACTAAACCTACATCTTTACTCAACAACAATCCATAGACATTATGATCTTTACTTAGACTCGTGTTAGAACGTCGTGCCTTGTCAGCGTTTGAACTTGCCTCAAAGGGAGTATTTCCTTGTCCAATAGACATAGACAAGCCTAATTCAAAGGATTTTACTAATTGTTTTTGAATTTCTACATGATCATCAATTGAGAGACCATTAGTTATTACAAAGATTTCATCGAATCTGTTAGGAAATGCAAGACAGTTTTTTTCTGAAAATAAATTTTGTATTTCTTTGTACAAAGATGCCTGAAGCATTTGAAGTCTATGTTCTCGATCACTGCCCAAGGTCAGAGTCCATGGTCCATAGCCAGTAATTTTGATTATTGTTAATTGAATCATTTTTTAATTTTTTCCAGTTCTTCAGATAATTTCTTTGCAGCCTCAACAGCTCTCTCAGCTACAGGTCGTATTCTTTGGTGTGCTTGTCTATCACTCATTCCAGGTCCTGTTATTCCCAATGTCACCGGTTTTTGATATTTTATCGAAAGATCTGCCAACGCTTTTGCAGTTACATGTGAAATGAGCTCATCATGTTTTGTTTGTCCTTTGATTACGGCTCCAAGAGTAACTACAGCATCAACATCTTTTTTTTGTAATAAGGTATCAATCAAGAGAGGCATATCAAACACGCCTGGTACTTTACTAGTGTATTTCACAGTCATCTTCAGTACCTTTGCTTTTTCCATAGCAAGATCAAGCATTTTAGAGGTAATTTCACTATTAAACTCTGCAACAACAATTGCTATATTCAAAATTAATGCTCCCTAGCAAGTTTAACAAGTTCAGTACCATCAAAATATGGCATAGCATTATCTTTGGCATATTTTTTTGCCTTTTCGGTAGACAATGCAGTATATGTTTCAGAGTCTAACATTTCACAAATAGCGGTAACTGGTGAAAGTCCTGCAAGTTTCATTAGGTAAATAGACATTTCAGTATGCCCTAATCTCTTTGATAACAATCCTTCAGAGGCAATAAGCAACGGAACATGACCAGGAGTCTTAAAGTTAGAATTAAAAATATCTTTTTTGTTAGCGTTTTCATTTTTGTATAATTCCGCCATCTGAGAAATTGTAAATGCTCTTTCTTTATCTGTTATTCCAGTGAATGTATTTTTATGATTAATTGAAATTGAAAATGAAGGTCGATCTCCATAAGGTGCAGTACCAATGATCATCTTCTTTAAATCTGCATCAAAATTTTGTGAATGAAAAAGAATTTCATGCATATAATCTAATCCCAAATTTGATGCAAGTGCATTGTTAATTGACATACAAATCAATCCTCCAGCATCCATGCGCATACGTGCTATGTGTTCGGGAGTCACAAATTCTGCTGCAACTACCATATCTACCTCATTTTCACGTTTACCACCATCATGAAGTAAAATGAAGTCACCTCTCCTAAGTGATGAGAGTGCTTCATCTAAGGACATATACATGATCAGCTTTTCATTATTGTTATAAACCTTACTAGAAAATTGGTAGTTACTAAAATAGTGGTAATAAATTAATCTTCAGATAAAATATATTTTCCGAGTATGTCGGTTTCAATATTAACTTTATCGCCAATTTTTTTGTAACGTAGATTAGTTATTTGTATAGTATGCGGTATTATTGAAACAGAGAAATG
>DATEZN010000247.1:0-6298 GCA_035255545.1 Nitrosotalea sp.
TATTGATAGAGGCCTTGGACGAACATTTTTCTACAGAATCTATGAAGCTGAAGCAAAACAATATCCTGGAGGTATGAGAGATAACTTTGAGATTCCTACTGCAGAAGGAAATATTCGCGGATTTAGAGGAGATAAAGCATATCGATTATTAGAAGAAGATGGAGTAATTGCAACTGAATCCACTGCACAGGGTGGAGATATACTGATTGGAAAAACAAGTCCACCGAGATTTATGGAAGAATATAGAGAATTTGAAGTAAAAGGACCATATCGAAGAGATACATCAATAGGAGTTAGACCATCTGAAAATGGAGTTGTTGATACGGTTGTTATGACTCAATCACATGATGGAGGTAGGATGTATAAGATTAGAGTTAGAGATCTTAGGATTCCAGAAATTGGAGACAAGTTTGCATCAAGACATGGTCAGAAGGGTGTTGTGGGATTACTTGTCAACCAAGAAGATCTTCCATATACTGCAGATGGCGTTGTTCCAGATGTTTTGATTAATCCACACGCTTTCCCGTCCAGAATGACAGTTGGAATGTTTCTAGAATCTGTAACCGGAAAAGCTGCCGCATTACGTGGAAGTAAAATGGATGGTTCTGCTTTTGTCGGAGAAAAACTTGAAGATGTAAAAGGCGTTTTAGAACAAAATGGATTCAAGTATTCTGGAAAAGAAGTAATGTATGACGGGAGAACCGGAAAACCCTTTGCAGTGGATGTATTCATAGGGGTTGTATATTATCAAAAACTTCATCACATGGTTGCAGACAAGATTCATGCAAGAGCAAGAGGTCAAGTCCAAATGTTGACAAAACAACCAACAGAAGGACGTGCAAGAGGTGGAGGTTTGAGATTTGGTGAAATGGAGAGAGACTGTCTTATTGCGTATGGTGCATCAATGATGTTAAAAGATAGATTGCTAGATGAATCTGACAAAGCTGATATTTACATTTGTGAAAGATGTGGATTGGTTTCCTATTATGATATTAAACAAAGAAGATTTGTATGCCGAGTATGTGGTGATAAAGCTAAAGTTACCTCTATTTCTGTTGCATATGCGTTTAAACTACTTCTACAAGAAATGATGAGTCTTGATGTAGCACCTAGACTTTTGATAAAGGAGAGAGTATAATGGCGCTTGAAACAATAAAAGTAATAGATGGAATAAAATTCTCTGTATGGTCTCCAACAGAAATTAGGAAATATTCTGTTGCAGAAATCACTGCACCTGAAACTTATGATGAAGATGGAATGTCCGTTCAGGGTGGATTGATGGATGGAAGACTTGGTACGCTTGAACCAGGTCAAAAATGTCTTACTTGTGGAAATACTGCTGCAAGATGTCCAGGTCACTTTGGACACATCGAACTTGCAGAACCTGTTTTACACATTGCATTCATAGATAATATCTACAAACTTTTGTTGACTACATGTAGATCATGTGCTAGATTAAAAATTCCACAAGAAGAACTAGAAGAATATCATCAAATCATGAAAAAGGAAGCTGCATACACTGTAATTTCAATCAAACACATTCCTACTGAAATAATTGAAAGGGCAAAGAAAGAAAAAACTTGTCCTCATTGTGGTAAATCACAATATGAGTTGATATTCACAAAACCAACAATTTTCATAGAAAGAACTGAGCTTGGTGAGAATAGATTACTTCCAATTACAATTAGAGAAAGATTTTCGCATATGATTGATGAAGATCTGAAATTGTTAGGATATGATCCTACAACCGCAAGACCAGAATGGTTTATCTTACAAGTTTTGCCAGTCCCACCAGTTACAGTAAGACCATCTATTATTCTAGAGACTGGAATTAGATCTGAAGATGATCTAACTCACAAGCTAGTAGATATCATAAGAGTGAATCAAAGACTCAAAGAAAGTAAAGAAGCTGGAACTCCTCCACTTATCGTACAAGACTTGGTTGATCTTTTACAATATCACGTTACAACTTATTTTGATAATGAAGTATCTGGAATACCACAAGCTCACCATAGATCAGGAAGACCTCTCAAAACTCTTACACAAAGGTTGAAAGGAAAAGAAGGAAGATTTAGAGGTTCATTATCTGGAAAAAGAGTTGACTTTTCAAGTAGAACTGTTATTTCACCTGATCCAAGCTTACAAATCTCTGAGGTAGGAGTTCCGGAAGCTGTTGCAACTAAACTAACAATTCCTGAAGTTGTTACCGAGTGGAACATTGAGAGACTGAAAAAACTTGTCATAAATGGACCAAGCAAGTTCCCTGGTGCTAACTATATTGTAAGACCAGACGGAGTGAAAATTAGACTTGACTTTGTTGAAGATAGAGAAACAATTGCTAATAATATTGAAATCGGATATCTTGTAGAACGACATCTCTCTGATGGTGATATTGTGATGTTTAACAGACAACCATCATTACACCAAATGTCCATTATGGGTCACTACGTTAGAGTATTACCTGGCAAGACCTTTAGATTACATCCATCTGTCTGTCCTCCTTATAATGCTGACTTTGATGGTGATGAGATGAATCTTCATGTACCTCAAAGTGAAGAAGCACGAGCAGAAGCTATACTCCTAATGCGTGTACAAGATCAACTCATCTCTCCAAGATATGGAGGTCCTATAATTGGCGCATTACGTGATTTCATTACTGGCGCATATTTACTTACAAAAGATGATACTACTTTAACACCTCAAGAATTTGCAAACCTTGCAATGTTGGGTGGTTATACTGGAATGTTTCCAGAGCCTGCAGTAAAAGCAAAAGGTGGATCACTCTACAGCGGTAAACAACTATTTTCACTCTTCTTACCAAAGGACTTCAATTATGTTATAACATCAAAATGGTCTAAAGGTACAAAGGGTCCTGTAAAAGATGTAGTAATCAAAAATGGCCAACTAGTTAGTGGTGTGATTGATAAAGCATCTATTGGAGCAGAAGAACCTGATAGTGTTTTACACAGAATCACAAAAGATTATGGATACGAAGAGGCAAAGAACTTTCTTAATTCCATCCTAATTATGTTAAAACAATTCATTACAGGTTATGGATTTAGTTATGGTTATGCTGATCTTGAACTTGCAACAAAGACAAAAGATGGAATTCTTGAAAATATTCAAGAATCCTATGACAAAGTTTATGATTTTATTGCTCAGGCAAAGAAAGGCACTCTACAACTTAGCAGAGGTCTTTCTGCTGAAGAAGCATTAGAAGCATACATTGTAAATGAACTTTCAAAAGCAAGAGACAAGGCAGGAAATTCGGCTGATAAATCATTTGATGAAACTAATGCAGGTAGAATAATGGCAACCACTGGTGCCAGAGGTTCCTCATTAAATATTGGTCAAATGGCAGGTGCACTGGGTCAACAATCCATTAGAGGTAGAAGAATTCTCAAGGGTTATAGTAATAGGGCATTACCACACTTTAAAGAAAATGATGCTAATCCTGATGGTAAAGGATTTGTAAAATCTAATTATAGAGAAGGATTGTCTACTCTAGAATTCTTCTTCCATGCTATGGGTGGAAGAGAAGGTCTTGTTGATACTGCAGTTAGAACACAACAAAGTGGTTACATGCAAAGAAGACTCATCAATGCACTTGAGCATCTTAAACTAGAATATGATGGAACAGTAAGAGATCCACATGGTCACATAATACAATTTCTTTATGGTGAAGATGGTATTGATGTAGCAAAAAGTGATCATGGTGAGGCATTTAGAATTGCTAGATTAATAGAGTCTGAGAGCATAATTGATTCTGGAAAGAAAGCTACAAAAGAAGAGATAACCGATCTAGCGAAAAAATACGTAAAGACATTCAATCCACGTTTATCAAAAACTGTGCTTGAAGCCCTACTTGAATCAAAACTTAGCAAAGAAGGTGTTGATAAAGTCTGTAAAAAAGCATTAGAACTTTATGATAATGCCAAGGTTGAACCTGGTCAAGCAGTAGGTGTAGTAACAGCTCAATCAATTGGTGAACCTGGTACTCAGATGACTCTTAGAACATTCCACTTTGCAGGTATCAGAGAAAGAAACGTAACACTAGGACTTCCTAGATTGATTGAACTTGTTGATGCAAGAAAGAAACCAGTAACACCAACAATGGATATTTACTTGGAAGAAAATCACAAAAAATCAAAAGAAAAAGCAATCAAAGTAGCAAGAGAAATTCTGCACACCAAGATTAGCGCATTAATTTCTAGTACTGAAACTGATTATTCTACAAAGATTAAACTTAATCTTAATCAAGATAAACTACGAGAAAGAGCATGTACCATCGAAGATGTGGTAGACGCATTACAATCATCCAAAAAGAAATTTGAGATTGAACCAAGTGGAAATTCAATTACACTAACATTACCAGAGGAATCTGATACTCAAACTGTTCTTGCAATGAGAAACAAAATTCTATCCACTACTGTAAAGGGTGTAACAGATGTAGAACGAGTTACAATTGTACAACAAGGAGAGGAATGGGTTATACAGACATCTGGTTCAAACATAGCAAAAGTATGGGAAATTGATGGAATTGACAAGAAAAATATTCGAACTAATAACATCTTTGAAATTGCAGGTACATTAGGTATTGAAGCTGCACGAAATTCATTGATAAATGAATTGAGTTCTACTTTGGAAGATCAAGGTCTCGAAGTAGATGTGCGATATATTATGCTGGTATCAGACTTGATGTGTTCTAGAGGTTATCTACAACAAATTGGAAGACATGGAATTGCTGGAACCAAAACTAGTGTACTTGCAAGAGCTGCATTTGAAATTACCGTTCCAACAATCGCAGAAGCTGCACTAGCCGGAGAAGTTGAAGAACTTAAAGGTGTAACAGAAAATGTTATAGTGGGAGCAAATATTCCAATCGGTACAGGAACAGTGGATCTATACATGAGAGTGGTTCAAGATGGCTAAACTATTAGAAAAAATAATAAAAGATGCAATCGAAGATGGAAAATATTCCTTTGGTACAAAGGAAGCAGTTAGTACCATAAAAACTTCAAAAGTTATTGTATTGTCAAACTCCATCAAAGAAAAAACACTCGAAAAAATACAAGAAGTATCTAAAAATGCAAAGGTTCCTACACTACATTACCGTGGCTCATCAGTAGAACTTGGTAGATTATGTGGCACACAATTTAGAATCTCTGCATTATCGCTTAAGGCTTTAAGCGATACTAATCTCAAAGCATTAACAAAAGAACTTGAAACAGAGACGAAATAATCAAATGTACTTTTCCTCATCTATTTGCTATCAAGATTTAAATGTCCCACCAAGAGATCGAGTTTAAAAACGACATGACGGAAACAATCAAACTTTCAACAGATCAAATAAAGCTAATGTCACTTTTTCAGAATGTGACAGGAGCTACAGCACGAGACTGTATTGAAGATGAAAAACAAGACCGAGTTATATTTGTGGTAAATCATGGTAAAATGGGATTAGCTATTGGAAAAGGTGGTTCTACAATAAAGAACCTGCAAAATGTAGTAAAAAGAAATGTTGAACTTGTAGAATACTCTGAAGAGCCAGCTGAATTTCTAAAAAATATGCTCAATCCAAAATTAGTTTCTGAAGTAAAAATAAACAAGAGACTTGATGGTTCACTCCAAGCAATTATTCTAGTTGATGCAAAAAAGAAAGGAATTGTAGTGGGTAGAGAAGGTCGTAATGCAGAAAAAGCAAGATTATTAGCAAAGAGATACTTTCAAATTTCTAGTGTTCTTATTCAAAGTCCGGAAAAAATAATGGAGTAATGGTATGGCGAAATCACCTTTAGGTCTATTTGCAGGAAGAGTTCTCAAGGATAAGAGAAAACGACAAAAGTGGTCAATTGGTACCTATAAGAGAAGAGAGTTAGGTCTTGATAGAAAAGCAAGTCCACTTGGAGGTGCTCCACAAGCTCGAGGTATAGTTTTAGAAAAAGTCGGAATAGAAGCAAAGCAGCCAAACTCTGCTGTAAGAAAATGTGTTAGGGTTCAACTGATAAAAAATGGTAAAACTGTAACGGCTTTCCTTCCTAGGGACGGTGCACTCAACTTTGTTGATGAACATGATGAGGTACACGTAGAAGGTATGGGTGCATCCATGGGAGGAGCTCTTGGTGATATTCCTGGTGTAAGATGGAAGGTTTTCAAAGTGAATGGAACTTCGCTTAAGGAACTTGTCTATGGAAAGAAGGAAAAACCGAGGAGATAGACATGACAGAAACACAAAACCTTTTACTTTTCAGAAAATGGGATATCTCAAATATTGATATCAAAGATCATGGATTGAAAA
>DATEZN010000248.1:0-4062 GCA_035255545.1 Nitrosotalea sp.
TGCAATTATTTTGACTCTGGTTTTTTCGCTGCCAATTCCTGCAAGACTAAGAAGTGCGGCGACGTTGATATTTGCAGGAAACAGCCTTACTGCTTCTTGTGCGCTTCCTTCATAGATTACAGTTGATTGTGTGATTTTATCTGGGTCAATATTTGATGTTTCAAAGAACTTGGCACCTTTGAGTGCTTTGGGATTTTTTGTAGTTACCAGAGTTACCAAATCAAGTTCATCTTGTACTGCTCTAATTCCATCTAGTCCCATTATTGCACCAGACGGAAGATAGACGCGTTTATTGAAATCCTTGCAGCCATCCATTACAATATCAAATATTGATTCATCCAATAATGCACCTACACTCATTATCATCACATCTTTTCTATTTTGCAATATGCTCAATATGTCATCTCGTACAGCATCTTGCGATGCAGCCTCTATTATCAGATCCACTGGTGATGCTGCAAGCAGACCAACATTTTCTGTTATAACGGGTTTATTTTGTAACTTGTCAACAAGTTTGTTAGAAGTATCTTTTGAAAAATCATAGATATGAGTAAGTTTTGCAGAAATTTTTCCAGAATCTATTGCGAGTGCGATCTCTGATCCTATTGCCCCACATCCAAGTAATCCCACCCGTTTCAATCTAAATTTTTCAATAGCGCGGCCTCGTTAAATCTGTTATCAGGTTTTGAATTAGCAAAATATTGAATTATCAAAGTAACTAATACAAGTTGGACACATTGGAAAAACACGAATCAGCATTAATTGAAAAAGTCCTCTTCAAGATAGCAAAACAGTGGATAGCAGGAGATACAATGGATGATGCGCTCAAGTCAGCACGCCAGGCAAACGCACATGGAATGAATGCAATCCTAAACAAGCTGGGCGAGCACATGACATCTAAAACACAGGTCAGTCAGACCGTCTCAGATTATCTCACACTTGTTTCAAACTTGCGAAGATCAAAGATTACAGGAGGATTGTCCATAAAACCAACTCAAGTGGGACTAGCTATCAGTGCAAAAGAATGCATTTCAAATCTTGATACCATAATAGAAAAAGCTCTCCAGTCACAATCTTTTGTTTGGATAGACATGGAGTCATCAGAATACACAGATGCCACATTCAAAATATACCACAATCTTTTTGAAAAATACGAGCGACTAGGCATAGTCATACAAGCCAATCTAAAACGTACTCGAAATGACCTTGACATGCTTTTGAAAAAAGGTGCCAAGATTCGCCTTGTCAAGGGTGCATATCACGAAAATTCAGAAAATGCATACAGAACAAGGCATGCAGTAGATGAAAACTATGGAAAATTGATGAACGTTTTATTTGAACAAGGAAACGAGTTTGCAATTGCAACACATGATTCCAAGCTAATTGATGCTGCAATTAATTTATCAAAAAAACACGAACGAAAATTTGAGTTTCAAATGCTAAAAGGAATACGCGATGAGATCAAGCCAGCGTTGGTAAAAAGTGGATTTTCTGTTTCAGAATACATCCCATATGGAACAAACTGGCTTCCTTATTCAATTAGAAGACTAAAGGAAAGAAAACGTAACATACTTCTTCTTGGAAGTTCGTTTATTCACTCACATCGAGTCTGAGTCTGCTCTCGCAAGAATTGTAAAAGATAGTATGTACCACCCGCGCCCTTGCCAGATATTCCAGAGTCTTTCCAACCCACAAACGGTTGTGCCCCAACCATTGCACCAGTAGTGGCACTAGCTGCTCTATTGGCATATGTAACACCGGCCTCTATTTTTTCAAAAAACTTTTCAATCTCATTTTTGTCTTGGCTAAAGACTCCAGCTGTTAATCCGTAATTGCTCTTGTTTGCCAAAACAAGTGCTTCATCAAAGTTTTCAAATTCTTCAACGCATAGAAATGGAAGGAACAACTCTTCGCGTATCAACTCGTGATCTTTTGGAAGGTTTGCTACAATTGTAGGCATGACAAAGTTTCCATCCTTGTGTTGTTCATCGGAGACAAGTGAACCTCCATACAGTATCTTGCCATCTTTTTTTGCAATCTCAGAGGCCTTTTGGAATTTTTTTACTGCTGCATCATTTATGACAGGTCCAATGTATGAATCCTTTTCCCATGGCTTGCCAATTTTTAATACGCCAGTCTTTGCAACAAGTTTTTCCAAAAACTTGGGTGCGATAGATTTTTGGACATAGACTCGAGAACAGGCGCTACACTTTTGTCCACTAAAACCAAATGCTGCACGCATGACACCATCTGCTGCCTTGTCAATATCAGATGATGCAGAAACTATTGCTGGGTTTTTCCCTCCCATCTCAGAGATAAATGGCCTAGGATGACTTGATTCAAATGTAGAGTAGCCAGCCATTCCAACCTCTTTTGAGCCTGTAAATGCAATACCATCAACCATGTTACTATCAAGTATTGTTTTTCCAACTATACTTCCAGCACCTGTTACAAAATTTATTGCAGCAGGAGAAACCTTACGGTAGATCAATTCAACAAACTTGAATCCAGATATTGGTGCATCGCTTGATGGTTTCAAGACAACAGTATTTCCAGTTATCAAAGCCCCAGATGTCATCCCTATCGCAATTGCAGAAGGAAAATTAAACGGAGAAATTATTCCCCAAACGCCATATGGCTTGAGAGTGCTTCTTGTCTTCTCATTTGGAGAAGCGCTTTTGGTGTCTTTTGAAAAGCCTTCATTTACTTCGAGTTGTTCAGCATAAAATCTCATAAAGTCCATTGACTCGTCAAGGTCGCCCATTGCCTCAAGTCTATTTTTTCCACTTTCAAAACTAAGGATGGCCGCAAGATTGAACTTGTCATGTGAAAAAAGATCCGCAATCTCTCTAAATATCTGGACTCTATTTTGATATGGTATTAGAGACCATTTGTAAAATGATTCCTTTGCAGTTTCAATGGCATGTAAAGTGTCATCCTTTGTAGCAAGAGGAAAATTTGCCAATACAAGACTCTTGTCTGCAGGGGATCTAACTTGAAATTGATTATTTGAAAAGATCTCTTTGCCGCCTATTATCATTGGATAGTTTTTTCCAAAGTCTTTGCGTATTTGATCTACAGCATCATCAAATTTTTTGTGAAATTCATCAATAGAATTGTTTTCAGCAAACCTTGCCCAGGTTCTTTCATTTGTAAACATGTCGGTATTATGTACGCCTTAGTTAATTAGTTATTGCGGTGTTGATTTTATATCAACTGTAGGACAAACATATTTCAAACGAGAAACATTTTATGTCCAGAAGTAAAGGTGTTATATGCTCAAAGTGGTTTTTTTAGGCACAAAATTTGATAAAAACTTGGAAATCCAGGATGCAAGTGAATAAAATCATGCAAGAAAATCCAATGAAATCATTAATTGAAGATTTGCAGGTTCATCTTACTGAAAAAGAGCACACTGACATAATATTTTCAGACGGTAACTCCAAAACATTTCCAATAATACCAGAAAATTTTGTTGAGATTAAAGATATTCAGAATCCAAGAAAGATTGCGTTTGTAGATGGAGGAGACGGGATATTGGAAGAGTCCCCAAACTACATGATTGTAATTAACAGAGTATATTTTTCCATGTTTTCAGGAAAAAAACGCATCTATCCGACTAGTCTTAAACGTCGAATAGAGTTTTTCTCATATGTGGTATCTGAGATAAGCAAAGTAGAAAACGGCAAGAGTATCAGTTACAATACAAAACTTTTTGCTTACAACAAAAAAGACGAAGAATATTTTCCAGATATTGAAGATTTGAAATCAAAAACAGAAGGTACCACCATTTTACAAGGTTCAAGATTGGTATCATTAGCAAGAAGATTCTCCGAATGGAAACTTGCTTACAAGATTGTTAAAATGGAGTTGTCAAAAGGGGACATGATTGTAATGGATGGTTCACTACAAACAAACTTCAAAAATGAAATTAAATATGCAAAAAGACTATACGATATCGCAATAGAGAAAGGAGTCATCGTATGCGGATTGGCAAAGACCAGTAGATTAGTTACAGAATCTGGAGATCCACTGCTTGCAAGAATTACAGAGATTTCAGAG
>DATEZN010000249.1:0-9594 GCA_035255545.1 Nitrosotalea sp.
AAGTGCTTTTTCTCTTTGTAGCAATTCGTCTGCAAGTTTGTCTATCCATGTTCCTCTGCCGATTATTTGCTGTTCTTCTTCCATTATTTCAAATCCTTTGACATGTATGGTCCAAGCTGGGTGTAACCAATCTTTCTATAATATTCTCTTGTGCCGACTGCACTGATAACTAGCAATCTTTTTGCGTCAAACTCTTCTGATGAAATCTTTTCTGCCTCGTTCATGAGATTTTTGCCAAGACCTGAGTGCTGGATGCTGTCGTGCTCTCTTTCTCCAAGCTTTAATGATTTTCCATAAACGTGGAGTTCTCTAACTATGCATGTGTTTTCTGTAACCTCGCTTCTGTGTGCAATTGCACTTGGTTTTCGTAGTCTCAAAAATCCAAATATTTTATCATTAGAATCATCATATGACAAAAAGACCTCGTTACCACCTGAGGAATCATAATTTTCTCTATGCATCTTGATGTCATCCATGTTTATTGTTGTACCCTCTGAGAGTCCTGCCTCTCTACACCTGATGCACTTGCAGGAGATATTTTGCTTCTTTAGGTTTTGTTGCACTATCTGCCTTAGGTTCCCAAGTTTTGGTCCTGCAATTATCTGGTCTGATGATATCTCTCTTTGAACCCTCATTATTCTTGCCCATCTTGGAATTATTTTTTTAATCTCTGTGAGTACTCGAATCATCTCATCATCAGAATAGGGGGTAAAGTTTCCTTGCTTGTATGTTGCATAAAGAGGAGTGTCCTCTAAAACTAATGTTGGGTAAATCTTGAGCATGTCAGGTCTTAGCTCAGGGTCTGCAAATAATTTCTGAAAATCCTCAATGTCTTGCTCGGGGGTCATGGATGGAAGGCCTGGCATCATGTGTGCAACTATCTTGTATCCTGCATCTTTTGATATCTGAAATGACTCTACGACATCTTGGTAAGTATGTCCTCTGTTTACAATCTCGTATACTTTTTCATGAAGACTCTGTACTCCAATCTCAACTCGTGTTACTCCATAATCTAGCATCCAGTCCACATGTTCTTTTTTGCAATAATCTGGCTTGGTCTCTATTGTAAATCCAACATTTCTGAAATTTGTTTTTTCATTGTTCTTTTTGGCAGATTCCAAATCTTGCGAATCAAATCCATTTAATGCATCATAGCATGATTTTATAAAATCAATCTGGTAATTTTTTGGCATGAAAAGAAATGTGCCGCCAACTATGACAAGCTCTAGTTTTGTGGAATCATGGCCATATGCAATCAAGTGTTCTAGTTTGTCAAGAATCTGCCTTTTTGGATCGTAACTGTTTAAAATTGCATTCTGTGTAGAAGGTTCTCTTCCGGTGTAACTGTTGGGAGAGTTGTATTCTATTCCGCCTGGACAATAACTGCATCTTCCATGTGGACATGCATATGGTTTTGGCATTAGTGCAATTACTGCAACACCTGATGCTGTCTTGACAGGCTTTCTCACTAGCGCCTTTTGCAGTTTGATATATTCTGCCCCTGTAACAGATGCAAGTATCTCATAATTTCTTGGAATTCTTTCAAGGGCATATTTTATGCAAATTCGCTTGACCTCTTTTTTTACATCCTTGTCGGTAGGATTGGGAATTGCAAGAAGACTGGTGCAAATTTCTTTGCATGCATCTTCAAATGTTACTTCGGCTCTTTGCACGCCTTGTTTGAACTAATTTGGGTATTAAATCCTAATCTGGTTTATGCTATCTTTAGCTTGTCAATGTAGACGCCCTTTCTCTCTGTGATTTTACCAATCTGACTTGATACAAATCCGTGTTTTTTGAATATCTTGGAAATATTCTCTGTCTCACTATTTGGAGCAACCAGGCAGAATCCTATTCCCATGTTAAATGTCTTGTACATCTCTTCTCTTTTTACACCCTGGTCTTGGATTTGCTGGAATATCTGAGGAGCATCTGGGATGTCATCAAGTAGAAATCCTGTCTTTTTTAGCCTCAAAAGTTTGGTAAATGCACCGCCTGTTATGTGAGCAAGACCGTGAATATTGCATTCCTTGATTGCCTGCAAGACTGGTTTGACGTATATTTCAGTTGGTGCTAAAAGTGCGTCTCCTAAAACTCCGACACCCTTTATTTTGTCTCGTATGGAATATTTTGGAAATAATGCCTTGCGTGCAAGTGAGTATCCATTTGAGTGTAAGCCACTGCTGTTTACTCCAATGATGACATCTCCTGTTTTTATTTTATCACCTAGAATCATGTCGCTTTTTTTGAGAATTCCTACAACCATTCCTGCCAAGTCAAATGAAAAGTTTTTTCCTGCGATTAAATCTGGAAGTATTGCAGTCTCTCCTCCTACAATTGGAACTTGAGCCTCTTTTGCACCACTGACTAGACCCTTTACTATTTGATTGAATATTTTTTGATCATTTTTGTTTGCTGCAATATAATCTACAAAAGATATTGGAACTGCACCTGTGCATATGATGTCATTTACATTCATTGCAACACAGTCAATTCCTACGGTGTCATATTTTTTCAGCATCTGTGCAATCATTACCTTTGTTCCAACTCCATCGGTGTGAGTTGCAAGCAGTGTACCTCCTGGTATCTCTACAATTCCTGCATAATGGCCAAACCCGGACATTGTCTTTGCTTTTTTTTGCAGTCCATGGGTTGATGCAATTAGGTTTCCAATGCTTTGCTGGCTCTGCTTTATTTTTTTTATGTCAATGCCTGCATCCTTGTATGTTATTGTCAATTGGATCTTTAACTCAATTTGATTGGAATAAAAGAATTATGAAATTAGTTGTTTTTTTGCATGAATAAATCCAGCATAACTCCTCCCTTGTCTGTTATGGAGTATACCATGTTTGATCCCCTTGGCTCCTTTTTGATGAAATTGTATGACGTGCACAGGTGTAGGTAGTTCAGAAAAGACCTCTTCATACGTATGTTTGATTTTACATACAGTTCTGAGAAAGTCATTGGGTTACCCCGTAGTTGGTAGAGCAACTTTAGGATGGATATGGTGCTAAAGTCCCTTGCTCTTGTCTTTACTGCGTCAAGCACCTGCTCGTCTCGCTTTATGATAAAGTCTGAAAAGTGGTCTGCCACCTCGACTGATATGTATGTCATTCTTGACTTCATGTTACGGTACTTATACCGTACTATACCTTATTAATTCTAGCTGGGTGGATTTTTTGAGCTTGGCGCTAGCTTTTTTGAACAAATTCCATTTGTTTTTATTCTAGACAGATACAATTTCTTCATGCACAGCGCATTTGTTTTGATAAATGCAGAACTTGGAAAAGAACTCAATATTGTAAACGAGATAAAAAAATTTCCATATGTGAAAGAAGTCTATCCTGTGTATGGTGTATACGATGTCTTGATGGTATTAGAGTCTGAATCAATGGAGACGCTGAGGGAGACAATAACAACACAGGTAAGAAAACTGGAAGGAATCAAATCAACTCTTACCATGATCATAGTCAAAGACTAGATCATCATCGCCACAAATAATAGCACTATATCTACTAGAGTGGGTAATTGGCAGATAACATTTTGTTTCTGTTTGGCTGGCTGGGTGAGCTTGTATTTGCAAGCTGGCTCTTGTCATCTGGTGCAGAACATCTTGCAGAACGATGGGGAGGAAGATTTGTTGGAAGGACATTGCTTAGCATTGCAACAACATTGCCTGAGATAGGAATTGTTGTAGCAGCTGCAAAGGATGGCTCGTATGGTACAGCAATTGGTTCTGCACTTGGAAGCAACTTGTTCATGATGACACTTGGTCTTGCAATCATGTTGATAATTGCAACAACCAGACTATCAAAGGCTCCTCAAAAATTCATTGATGTTAAAGAGTTCAAGCTTGACAAAATCTTTCTTGTAATAACAGCTGTTGTTGGTGCATTGTTATTTCTAGATGGTTATACTGTACTTGATGGAATAATATTTGCTGGATTATTTTCTACATATCTCTTGCTTGCTTTCAGAGAGATGAAAAAGGAAAAACAAGCCTCACTTGGAAAGGACTTGCATGATGTTCCAAATGCCAAGCCAAAAAAGCACTTTGCAAGGGCAATGATTCTTTTTGTTGCAGGAACTGTTGGGATATTTGTAGGGGCTGTACCGTTTGTGCATGCCTTGGAAGGTGTCTCAGTTGACCTTGGGATATCTGTTGTAGTACTTGCAGTAATTGTCAGTCCAATTGCAGGTGAGATGCCTGAAAAAATATCCATGATACTTTTAGCAAGAAAGGGCGCAAATGGAGCATCTATTGCAGTTGCAAATGTTTTGGGTTCCAAGATTTTGAATAATACGCTGCTTCTCTCTGTTGCAATCTTTGCTGCCATGAGTTATCAGGGATTCAATGTCAAGATTGCAAACACGCCGCTACTTGAAAACCAGATGATTCTTGTCACGGCAATTACTATAATTGCCCTGATTCCAATGTTCAAAAATAAACTTGGTCTACGATCTGGTGTGATGTTACTTGTCTTGTATGCAATAGGGATTGGCATGCAGTTTATCTTGCCTGACCTTTAAAGTGGCGACACTTGGATTGAATTTACCCTGACAGTGGGGGTTATTGCAGGAATGGAACCCCACTGGAGAATGTTTTTTGAATCATTTCCTATTGCTGAAATGTTTTGCAGTAACGTCTTGAGGTTGTGAACTATTCTAACAGACTTGGCAGGGCTTGTCACTCCATTTTCAATTATTTTTATTCCACTTCGTGCTGTGCAAGAAAAATCTCCCTGCTCTGGATTTACAGGATATGTATACCAAAGCCTGCCAACTAGGATGCCTTTCTTTGTGTTTTTTACAATCTCGTCTTTTGTAAAATCTCCACTTGTTACTTTGATGTTGTGGCTAAGTGGAATTGGTGTTGACATTGCTTGTCTTCCCATTGGAGAGCCAGGCCTTGCTGCATTTCCGCTAGAGGTTTTTCCATTTTTGAATGCCTCAAAAGAATCAGAGTATAATCCTGAGAGGACACCTGATTTTATGAAAGACTGGGGTGCAGTTGGGGTCCCCTCATCGTCAAATGACTTGCTTCCAATTCCATCTGGACTGTGGGGATCGTCTGATAATGTGAAATTCTCACTTGATATGTTTTTTCCAATCTTGTCTGCAAAACAACTTCGTTTTTCAGAATATGTTTTCAGACCAAAGTTTGCAGAAAATACAAATGCTAACAGTTCTCCAAATGCGTACGGCTCAAATATGATATCATACGAGTCTTGTTCGATTTTTTTTGGATTGATTGATTCTATACACATTTCACGCGAGTCGTTACCAACCATATCTGCAGAGAAACTGTCCAATGTTCTTGCACAAGATGCACCAATACCGCTTACAGGTAAGCCTCCAGTTTGGGATTCTGTATTGATTGTTCCAGATATGAATGTGGCATCATCAGAGCAGTCAACTCCATTTGTATTCATGACCTGAAACTTTTCTGAGACAATATTTAGTGAGCCTGATATCCTGATGATATCTTTGTGAGTTGAAGCGTTTATCATTTCATTTGCCATGTCTGCAGCAGCAGATCCTGACATGTTATCTAGTCTTGGGTCATGTGTTTTTTCCACTTTTGCAAACTTTGAAGGAAATGGTAATGTCTTCCAAAAATTCTTTGGTTTTGTAAATTCTCTAGTATCTAATATTCTCTCCAAGAAATTTTTTTCATTACCTGATGACCTGCCAGAGATTATTCTTTTTTTGTCAATAATGCGTACTGCAACAGAATTTTCCTGGTTTTGTTTTATCTCTACAATCTCTGAATCTGTTATTCTTACAGTTGTAATCTTTTTTTGTATTGATACTACTTCACATTCGTCTAGGTCAAGTGTCCTTGACTTTGCAAGTATGTCATCGCAATATGACAACTAGCGTCGCCTGTTGTTTTTGTACCTGTATCCGTCAAGCTTGATTAATTCATGATACGAGCCAAACTGGGATACATTTTGAACCTGGTCTAACTGGTCTATGCTCTCTTCTGAGACAAAGGTTTTGAGTATCTTGTATGATGTTGTCCTCTGGGCTGGAATTCTTCCTGCCTGTCGTATGAGATGTCTAATGTCCTTTGGTTTTAGCAGCTGGCCGTGTTCTGCACCTGCTGCCGTGGAAATGCTTTCGTTGATTAGTGTACCGCCAAAGTCATTTGCTCCCCATGATAACACCAACTGGGCCATCTCAGAGCCTTCCTTTACCCATGATGTCTGGATGTTGTTGATGTAATTGTTGAACATGATTCTAGCCACTGCGTGCATCAGCAAGACATCTCTTCCATCTGCACCATTTTTGATTCCATAATGCAAGTTCTCTTTGTACATTGGAGCTTCACTGTGGATGAAATTTAGCGGAACAAATTCTGTAAATCCTCCTGTCTCTTTTTGAATATCGCGAATCAATCCCATGTGCTTTGCTCTGTCTTCTGCTGATTCCAAATGTCCAAACATTATGGTAGAAGTTGATGGTATGCCAATCTTGTGTGCTGTTTTTATTACTTCGACCCACTTGGCAACAGTAATTCTTCCTGGAGAAATTTTATCACGCATTGCTTGGTCTAAAATTTCTGCTGCAGTACCTGGCAGTGAATTTACACCTGCATCTTTGAGTCTGAGCAAATATTCTTTTATGGATATGTTTGATCTTGTGGCTCCATAGAGCACCTCTTCTGGTGAAAATCCGTGGATGTGGATATCTCCGACCTCTCCCTTGATGGCCCGACAAATATTCTCATATGTGTTCTTGTCCATGTCTGGGGGAAGGCCTGCTTGGACGCAGACCTCTGTTGCACCAAGTGTTCTTGCTTCCTTTGCGCGTCTGACTATCTCATCTGTTGGTAAAAAGTATCCTTCCTCCTCGCGAAAGTCTCTACTAAATGCACAAAAACCACATTGCTTTATGCAGACATTTGTAAAGTTGATGTTTCGATTAACTACATATGTTACAATGTCTCCAACACGTCTTTTTCTTAGCTCATCTGCAACCATTCCAATGAGATGAAAGTCAAGACCCTTTGCATAAAATAATCTTGCAGCTTCACTTACAGAAATTTCCTTTTCCTCAAGCGCACGGTTGAGTGTATCTGCTATGAGGGGATCAGAATTTTTCAAAAGTGTCTCAAATGCCGACATGTTCATCTTGCATATTCTCCGCTAACTAGATTTTCAGAATCTGCAATTTCTGACATTTTTGATACCAAGTCTTGATTTACCATGTGGAAAAATTCTGGATATACTGGGAATCTTGCTCTAAGGTGAAATCCTGCATCGGTACAATTTGCATCAATGTCCTGGATCTTTGGCCATGGAAATTCTGGGTTTACAAAGTCTTGTGTTATTGGCGATATTCCACCCCAGTCGTTTATCCCTGCTGACAAAAATGACGAGTATGATTCCGGGGATAGATTTGGTGGTATCTGGATGTTCATCTTGGGCAAAATTATTCTAGCTAGTGCAACAAGTGTCTTGAAATATCTTTCTTGTGGTGATGGACTAGACTTCATGGGCGTGTCAATTTTTGGCTGGAAGTTTTGTAAAATTATTTCTTGAATGTTGCCATATTTTTCATGGATCTCTTTTATTGCATAAATTGAATCAATCAATTCTTGCGGACTCTCACCTATTCCAATCAACAGTCCTGTAGTCATTGGGATGCTCAACTCTCCTGCATTTTGTAAAACCTTGATTCTTGCCTTGGGGCTCTTGCTTGGAGCAAACTGGTGTGGCATACCATTTCCTGAGAGTCTCTCACTTGAATTCTCTAGCATTACTCCAAGACTCACATTTGTTTTCTTTAGCTGGCGCATCTCGTCTTTTGTGAGATTGCCTGCATTAGTGTGAGGGAATAGTCCCTTGTCAAGTGCAATCTCTGACGCCTCTACTAGATATTCGGCAGTACTTGAAAATCCGTTTTCTTTGAGCCATGCTTTTGCCTCTTGATATTTCTGCTCTGGTCTCTCACCTGTTACAAACAATGCCTCGGTGCAATGTTGCTTTTTTGCAGCCTCTGCAAGTATTATGATATCGTTTTTTGAGAGCATTGAAACTTTTTCCTGTCCAGGCTCTGACTTGTAGGTACAGTAGGAACATGTATCCCTGCAGAGATTTATCAAATTGAAAAATACTTTTCTTGAATATGTTACCGTTTTACCCTTGTTACTTGTCCTCAAAAGTTGGGACACTTGGTAAATCTCAGTTGGATCAATCTCTGCCTCTTGGTATATTTGATAAGATTCATCTTTTGATGGGGTCCTGCCATCGACTAGTCTGTTTAACAATTCGGAACGAAGTATGAGCTTGCTCAACTAGTCATGATAGCTTTGACAGTTGTATTTATCCTTAGATAGTGTGACATTTAACGCGTCAAAAAATGCCAGAAACGGCAAATACTGCCAAAAGTTGGAATTTTATTTTTATGCTTCTGTTGGAACTTGATCAGGCTTGATTTTTTTCCACATCCATCCCAGTATGGCTCCGTTTACAATCCAGTATGCAGTTACTGTTACCGCAGATATTTCTCGAAATCCATTTACAATGTCCATTGGAGTCCTAATTGGATCTGGGTTTGGCGGCATGATGACATATGCTAGTGCCATAAATCCTGCATAGCCTGCAAAGGCCAAAAATTTCTTGGTCTTTAGTTTTTTGTAGACTTGAGAAAAGCCTATTGCACCAAGGCCTGAGATTGCAACAAACAGTGCATATGTAGCTGACCTAAATGCGATAGTGGCAGGCTCTCCAACTGTTGGTGGATTTGCAGGATATTTTAAAAATGGTATAAAATACAACACTGCCCACATGATTACAGAAAGCAAGATTGCTTTTGTAATGTCGTTGTTACCTGGTAACATCTTTCTTGAATATGCAAATACTAGTCCTAGCAATGCACCTGTGGCCATGCCCAGCATGGCTCCTGCAACTATGGAGCCTTGTTTTTGCCATATTCTATAATCTGTAAACTGACTCCAAAACTGTGGATTGTCTTTTGCTTGACCTTCTGCAAATAATCTCTGGTTTTCGATTCCTATTGCAGTATCCAAGTATGGTTCAACAAATGCGATATTTATCATGCCGTGAAATACTCCTGCGATACAACCTGCTGCAATTACAATAGCTAAAAAAGATAAAGTTCTCATGGTACTATCACACTAGTGGCACGGAAAGCCTGATGCATGTCTCATGTCATGAGTAAACTCGTGGAGATATCCATTTGTTCCGCCCATCTGAGTGTATGCCGTATGGCCTTCTGCAATGCTAAACAATTGTCCCTGATCAAATCCTACCATGAAATATCCTAGTCCAAATATTGCAAACAATGTGGCTGCTGCAATGATTGGCACTACACGTTTTGTTGTTGTGATTTGTGGCCTGCTTGACATTTTCTACTTTTGTGTCATGTATTAATTATTTAAAGTGTTGGATGGTTTATCCAACAGAAATAATCTTCAGACTAGATAATTTTTTGAATTCTGGATAAAAATTATTTTTATGGACTAGATGTTTGTAAAATTTGTATCGTACAATCTTTAACATGATTTTTGATCATATCAGTAAAATTTTTGCAGTAAAAATTATTTTTTTATTGATTTTCATTTTT
>DATEZN010000250.1:0-2437 GCA_035255545.1 Nitrosotalea sp.
GTCTGTGATGTCATACTCTCTCTTGTCAAAACCTTTTCTCCGTTGACAAAAGCATATGTTTCCATATTTTGTCTAAGCAATCTTGCAATTTTCATTTTCTTCACTTGTGTGTATATATCGCTTGATTTGCAGAATCTTTTCTGCAATATCCGAATCTTACGAACTGGATTTCTGCTCCCACATTTAACTCTAAGTAGTACTGTTCTGTGATAGCTTGCTTGATTTGTAAACTGTTCTCATTAAACTGGTCATTTATGAACAACACATCTGATACTAGGACCTCTATGTTTACAGGGTTCTTTCTTGAAATCCATTGAATTTTGGGAATATCTGGTTTGTAACCAGTACCGGTAATCTCTCCTTCTATCTCTGAACCAATCTTTGTTATTTTTATGTTGTATAATTCTAGTAATCTTATCTCGTCTCCTATCTTCAATGTCTTGACATCATTGCCGGGTATGTAGAAATTTCCATCTATTCCAATTCGTCTCTTACCCATGTCATTTTGTGGATGATTAGAAATCTCAATTTCAGTAAGATTATTGTTAGTAACTGTTAATTTTACTGGATCAAGAACAATGAATAGTCTTACACTTTTTGGATCAATTATTTTTCGATTAAATGATTCAAGTGTTTCAAATGGTGGCATGGTATCTGACTTGGTAAAACCGAGAGAAAGAACAAATTTGCGAATAGCTTCTGGAACTATGCCTCTTCTACGTAATCCTTCAAGAGTTGGAAGTCTAGGATCGTCAAATCCTGATACTTTTCCTTCCTCTACTAGAGGTTTTAGTACTCTCTTGGAGACTGGCATTCCTTCAAACTCTAACCTTGAAAACTCCATCATCTTTGGTTTACGCATGTTCAATTTATCTAAAAGTGCATAGTAGAGTTCAGTGCGTAATTCGTATTCTTTGGTTCTAAACGCATGGGTGATTCCATCAATACTGTCTTCGATAGCAACTGCCAAGTCATAGTTTGGCCAAACTCTGTATTTGTCTTTGTGGATTGGGTGTGATTCATCTATTATTCTAAGCAAGGTTGGATCTCGCATGACTGTATTCTCTGAACTCATATCCCCCCGAAATCTCACTATGGCTTCTCCAGGTTTGAATTTGTCAAACATTTTATTCCAACGGATATTATTTTGATCAAGATTTCCTGTTCTGCATTTACAAGGTAGCATCTCTCTTCTATTCTTACTAATTGTCTCTTTGTCACATGTACACACATATGCATTGTCTAAATCAATGAGTTCCTTGGCTTTCTTGTAGATTATTTCCATGTCATCTGATGTATTTTTTATAAGATCATATTTTACACCCAGCCAATCTAAGCCAACCTTGATTGCTGCATAATATTCTAAGCGTTCTTTTTCTGGATTTGTGTCATCAAATCTTAGTATGAGTTTTCCTCCGTACATCTTTGCATATTCCTCATCAATTATTGATGCCTTTGCGTGACCAATGTGCGGATAACCGTTAGGTTCTGGGGGAAAGCGTGTAATTACATTATTTTGTTCTGCTCCTTCAAGGGGTGGGAGACCGATTCTATCTTGTTTTGGCTTTACTATCAAGAGTTCTGCGTATTTACTTGCAATCTCTTCTTTTTGTGATTCTACTGATAATTTGTTAACATCAATCACTGTCTGAGAAATAAGAGGAATGATGTCTTTAATTCTGGACCGAAGTTCTGGTTTGGTACCAATTACTTTGGATATGATTGAATCATTTCTGGTTTTTCCATCATGTTCTGATGCATTTAGAAGAGCAATTCCGCGAATTACTCTTTTTAATTCATCGTCCAACTAAAGACTCCTCTCTACCACAAAATCGAGCAAAGAGAGTAATTCATTTTTTGCAGGTACATCGTATACTGATATTGATTTTTTGGCTACATTGGAATGATATGTTGCCTTTTGTTTTATTGTATCTTCTATTCCAAGGGCAGAAATTGTAGAAATGGCTCTCTCTACTTCACTTTTTGAAACAGATGAATTACCAAACGCATTCATGATTATCTTTTTTTCTTGGTTATTTGCTTTTTTGATTGCCATCAAAATTGGTAATGATTTCTTTCCTTCCCTGATGTCATTACCAACCGGTTTTTTTGTAATCGTTGGATCTCCTATCACTCCAATTAAATCATCAATTATCTGAAAAGCAATTCCTAAATTTCTTCCAAATGTGGATAATCTTGTCACATCTGCAAAATCTTTGTTCGCTGCTATTGCTCCCATTGCACATGATGCCACAAATAATGATGATGTTTTTTTCTCAATCATTTTTATGTATTGATCTTCACTTGGTATCTTACTTGATTTTGCCATGCTAATATCCAGTGCTTGACCTTCACACACATCAGTACAGGCCTTTGCCAATGTAGTAACAAGATTCAAACCTGCATTTCCTGGTTTGTGAAGATAAGGTTTTGAAAT
>DATEZN010000251.1:0-3734 GCA_035255545.1 Nitrosotalea sp.
CGATCGCGCAACAAGTCGGCGACGCGGCGGGCAATGGCCGGCGCCGGATCCAGCCAATCGACCGGCCAGGGCGCGTTCGCCTTAAAGCGCTCGGTCAGCAGCGGGTAGTGGGTGCAAGCCAGCACCACGGTGTCAGTTCGCCCGCTGTTGGCGTCCACGAAGCAGCACTTTCAGTAGGACCCGTTGAACAGTTAAGTCCAAATGCGTCAATACCCATCTCAGATACTGTAGTATATGCAGCTTGGATGTTTGTGCCAAGAAGCATTTTTCCATACTTGTCAAGTGTCACATTTGCAATTATTGGAACCTTTTTGCCAGTTTTTTTAAATGCGTTATGACACGCCTCAATTGCAAGCTTTACCTCCAAAATATCTTGGCTTGTCTCAATCAACAAGGCATCCACTCCTCCAAGGATGAGTCCCTCTACTTGGATCTCAAATGCATCTCGAATTTCATCAAGTTTTATCTGTCCAAGAGATGGATCGTTTGAGCTTGGAAGAAAACCAGTTGGTCCCATAGAGCCTATTACATATCGCGGTTTGTCTGTAAATTCTTGTGTAACGCCAACTGCAAGTTGTGCTATTTTTTTGTTATAGTCTAATGTTTGGTCCCCATACCCATATTCGTCTAGCTTTAGCTTGTTTGATCCAAATGTATTGGTCTCAATACAATCTGCTCCGGCTTGCAGATATGAGCGGTGGATTTGTTTTATCCACTCTGGTCTTGTAAACGATAGTCCATCATTGAATCCCTCTTTACCATCTGGAAAGTCCTCTGGTGTAGGATTTAGTTTTTGGATTTCAGTACCCATTGCGCCATCAAAGAGCACAATTTTATTTTTCATCAAAATATCTAGAGGTATTTTTTCAGCCAAGTACAATTCAAAGAGGACATCATCAATTTAATTCTGTTTTGTTTTGATACAATGTGAATCCTCTTCAAAGGTTATAATCAAGTAGTCAGGACAGTCAATTATGACTATAATTTATGAAATTAATCCTCCCAAAGTTATCCAAGATACGGTACTATCTCATGACCAGCTCTCAGAATCCGTTGAAAGGCTAAAGGAGAGAGCTATCAAGATTGGTCAGGCAAGCGACGGAATTCATCTGACTGATTCAGTTCTTGGAATTCCCAGAGTTTCACCAATTACGGCTGGATTTTTCATACGAAATTCCAACAGTAAGATAAGAATCACTGCAAGCATACGTGTTCGTGACAGAAATCTTACCTCAATTACTCAAACCATATGTGATGCCATTTTATTGAATCTAAACGGAGTTCTAGTACTCAAAGGTGATGCCCCACCAGCTGGCCCAAAAGATTCGGGATTAATTCCAAGTGATATTGTAAAACAATTCAATGAACAAGGCTTTGGAAAAAGAATTGACATGTTTCTCTCAATCTCAAGTAATCCAGATTTTGAAAAAATGCACAAAAAAATTGAAGCCCAACCAAAGGGGTTTGTCACCCAAGTCATAAGTTCCATTGATCAAGTAACCAGAATGGTTGATACACTAAAACCTCAAGGATTCAAGATAATCCCATGTGTGTTGTTAGCATCAGAGAAGAACACAAAATCAGCTCAAATGCTAAATCTCGACTGGTCAGGATATAGTAAAGACATGGTAGAATTTGTAAAACAAATAGATAGAATTGCAGGAAATGTATTGATTAGTTCTCCAAATGACTTTGCAGGTGCGTTGGATCTCTTACACAGACTACGATAATCAAACATTCTCACATTACGAATAACAGACATGAAAATTAACATCTAGATTAAAATTAAAGAACGACTCCCAGATGAACGTCATCAGATGCAATTGTTTGTCCTAGTTTCCATATTTGCAGTAATGATAGGTTTAGGATTTGTTGCCACCCATTCTGCATCTGCCAACGTATGGATTCCAGATAATGAGTTCAAGGGATTTTATGATGTAAACGGAACATATACAGTAATTGGTGCAGTAAAAAATACTGAATCTACCGCAATAATTCCAACAATTACAATCAATGTAAAAGATAATGATAATATGATATCAGAAAAATATATTTTATCAACCGTAAATTCTCAAAAAGACATTCCATTTAATCTAAAGATACTTCAAGTTGAAGGAAAAAATGCAACTGTAGAAATACCTCAAGTTAGTTTTGTCTCAACGGATCATAATTTCACAGATATTGAGGTAATCTATGACAAGACATTGCAAAAACATGCTGATGGACATGAAACAGGTTTTATTGTGAATAATGACACTTCAACAGCTTATGGAGTAAATGTGTATGCTGCAATATATGGAAAAGATGGCAAGTTTTTGGATGTAGGAAAGAATGTTGTGACAATCGACAAGATAGACCCTGGACAAAAAATTGCATTTTCCATGTACCCAGATCCCCAACATGCCTCAATGGTGAGTTATTACAGTTGTTTTACTGTAGGAGATGATCCAACAATGCCAGTATCAGTCATCAAAGATGGCAAACCATACAATTTCATATATCTGACTTCGGGTTCTGTTACCGATACTAAATTTGATGATGCTACACATAGTGTTCTTGCAACTGTCAGATATCCATTCCCAGATACAGGATTTGTGAACTTTATGTTTCCACAAGAAACAGGATCAGAAAAATTTTCCGTATTGTCAAATGGCAAACCAATAGAATTTGTGCAAAGTAAAGATCCTGATGGATACTGGCATGTAGCATTGACACTTCCGCCAAGATCTACATCAGACCTAGTAATCTCAGGATTTAACCAACCTAATTTGCTCACATCAAACAACTTTGGAAATTATATTTTGATAATAATACCAATTGTAACAGCTGCAATAAGCATAACAATTTGGAAGAAGAGAAAAGATTAAGGTATTACAGGCAAGTTTTGTTCTTGCAACACTTTGTTTAATACACTCAGATCAAATATGTTTGAAAGATCTGGTTTTTTATCTCCTAAAAATCCCAAATCAAATGCATTATCAGCAGATGTTATAACAGAAGATTTGACTGGGTCATATGTCAAATCCATTCGTGAAAATGCATTAGAGATGACATCATTTTGTATTGTTGTACCAGTTAACTTTTGTAATTGAGCATTAAAATCGTTAATTGCTTCATCCTTGTTATTGTTAATCCACATAGTCTCTTTGACATGAGCCTCCAATAGTTTTTGAATAACATCTGGGTGACTCTGTAGATAATCAGATCTTGTAATTATTAGAGCAGTTGTGAACTCACCGTTTGGCCACAAGTTTCTCTCATCAAGAAATATTTTCCCATTTGCTTGTTTGATAAGTATGGCACCCCATGGTTCAGGTACCCACGCTCCATCAATGTCTTTTTTTGACATCATTGTGACAATATCCGAAGTCTTTGCAGGAAGTATTGTCACATTTCCTCCATTCTCTGAAGTCTGGTATCCATTCTTTAGCAGGTAAGATCGTAATGCAACATCCTGTGTATTGCCAAGTTGTGGAGAAGCAAATTTCTTGCCTGCAAAATCATGTACAGTTTCTATTCCAGAATCATTTCTTATTACGGATAGAGAAAAACTGAATGGCTAGGACTTGCTACATGTGCGCGGCCGTGGCGACATCCGTGGAGCATGTACCGCCGCGTGGCCTATTTCCCAAGCAAAAGGACCTGCCGCCCGGTGTGAATCTCCGGAAGCAGCTTCTGACGGTACCGTCCTGCGACCTCCATAACAGCGAGAAGTCCAAGGAGGACGCCTACCG
>DATEZN010000252.1:0-3281 GCA_035255545.1 Nitrosotalea sp.
ACCTTTCAACTCTCTTGGATGGAAGATTGCTCATAGTCTGCAACCCCAAATTCTCTCTCTTGGTCTAATGGGGAAAAAAGAATTCGATGACATGGTAACTGATCTCAAAGAAATGTCACAAGATCAGCACAGCTTTGTACTCTATGCACGACTTTTTAGCGTGATGGGAAAAAAACAGTCCAAGTAATATGACACTACTTGAAACAAGTAATGGAAAAATTAACATAATAAAATATTCCTCGCCAACACCATCTGATAAAATAGTGTTATGTATACACGGATTTTGTTGTGATGCAAGGATATTTGATTATCTTGGCAAGACTTTGTCAAGTAATGGCTTTGATGTATACAGTATTGATCTGCCAGGTCATGGAAAATCATATGGAGAAAAAGGAGATTTGGACTTTGACAAGTGTTTAGAATCAATACATGATGTAATTACAAAATTAAAAGGTACCTCCAAACTATTCATTTTAGCTCATAGTATGGGATGTACTCATGCCCTCTGGTATGCTCATACTTTTAAAAAATCAATTGATGGCTTGATTTTATTTGCGCCATATGTGAGAATCCCTAGCATCAAGAAAAGAAGTGAGATTGAACCAAGTAACACTCGTTTTCTATATTTTCTATTACGTAAAATGTTGACACCTGGGACTAGAATCTTGGCAACAAAAGAACTGCCCAATTTTTTAAAAGTTGGTGGTCCAGAAATTGAACAAATGTTAAATGACAGATCTCTCAATTTTTATTATACATATAGATACATTGTCAATGTTCTAGCACTTCGAAATACTGGAATAGCTGCATTGTCTGATGTTGATGTACCATTGTTGATTCTTCATGGTAGCAAAGATAGAAATGTTTTCTCTGAAGTGGGTGTACAATTTTGTGATCTCGCAAAAAGTGTTGATAAAAAAATAAATGTTCTGGACTGTGATCACTGGTTTAATCATTGTATGTTCTATAGTCAAAATGATAATCGATATTCTGAAGAGTCTAGAAAACAAATAACAAATTTAGTAAAAGACTGGGTATCATCACATTGACTTATACATGTATAATTTCAAATTTGCCAAAAATAAAATTTGTAAATTATTTGATGAAATCGTATATTTGAAAAAAATGAATTTTTATCATGTTTGATTCAAACATAAAATTCTTGTTCGTTATGCTCAGATCCGATGTATCTTGTTTGTACTGTGTAGTATTGTACCATGTTCTTTGCTTGTGGTCCTTTGGTGATGTAGATTCCAAATCTATAAAAATTTACATAATTTAGCATAATTATGATATATTTTTCATCTTTTATGATAAAATATCCAAAAAGTTATAATCTGGCATGTATTTATCCAAATATGGAGAATATATGTCAATTCGTTGCTGTAAAATGTGAACATATGATCATATGATATGGCCCTAGAACAGCAAGATCGACCATCTAATTTGGGTATCAAAATACTCGCGCAATGTAATACTCTCTATTCGATAATAAAATCAAGGACCATAGTCTACGGGTTCGCTCTAGCTGCTATGGGTACGTTTTTTATTGCATCTGGCATGAAAATTCCAGATTTTTTTGTACTAGCTAAACTCACCGCCTCGGTATTTTTTCTTGCTCTTGCCACATATCTCTACAATGATCTTACTGATTATGATGTTGATCAAGTAAATGATCGAGATACGTTAAGTTCCCAAAGAAAGAACCATTTACAAATATTATATCATACAATTGGTTTCTTTGTAGTTTCTACTCTACTTGCATTTTCAATTAATGTGCAGACTGGAATGGGTGCACTTGTTTTCTTGGGATTGGCCATTGCATATTCTCATCCGAAAATACATCTGAAAAACATGTTTGTAGTAAAAACAGTTGTAACTGCATTGGGTGGATTCATTGCATCTATGATGGGTGCTCTTGCAATACAACATGTATCATACTTGGCAATTACATCTTCTGCTATAGTGTTTTTAATTTATTTCATTAATGGACCGCTAAACGATATACGTGATTTGGAAGGTGATAGAAAAGGAGGTAGAAGAACCATTCCGATTGTTATAGGGGTGAAAAAAAGTTTTGCGGTGATTATAGGTTCTATATCTTCAATTGCTACTATGATTGTAGCAAGTTATTGTTTTTTTGGTATCAATATTGCTGGAGTAATTTTGGGTTTGATTGTATGTGGTTATCTTGTCTTGAAAATTGTGATCTTGTCAACAAACTATGATGATAAAAAGAAAATGAATAAAACAAGAACATCTGTTCGAAATAGTATATTCACTATTCAAATCTCTATGTTTGTAGGCCTTATTTTGAACCAGTTAATAATTCAGTAAAAATATCTAAGTTTAAGCTGATTTTGTGATTACTTGGGGTGGATTTATGCTTGATTTTTGCCATAAATCGTTGAAGAGAAGTGTCATGGATGATGAAATGTTTACATCTTCTCTAAAAATGGCCATCTTGAATTTTTTTGATTCACTTAGGTCTACAATTTCTAATCCAACATGTTTATTGTCTACAATCATTATGCAGAAAGGAATTCGCACATAACGTCTGTCTATTTTTGCAGGATAGTATGGATTGGAAACAACATTTTCACGTTCTTTTTTATTCTTGTCTGATTTTACAGGCATTTCATTTCCAAAATAATCTTCTACCAAGTTTATATCTGCAAGAATTTTGACATTTATTCCAGCATTTGCCTTTTTCAAAATGGAATTAATGATAAGCTCGTTTTGGAATCTGGTAACAAGAAGTATTTCATGTTGAGCAAACTCTGTCATCTCTAAAATTTTTCTAACCATGTCTTCATATGATGATGCAATTGTAGAAATTTTTGGAGATGACTCTTGTAAATCAGAGCTTATCTGTGGTTGTACTTTTGCCATAAACTCCATTATGTCACTATCATTGAACTTTGAATCTGCTTTTAGCACATCGACCATCTGTAAGTACTTTGAATTTTTGATTTGGTTTGTTAATCCTATGATGTGTTTTTGATAAACTACTTTACCAAATGCTGTTTGTATGTATGATTCATTTTGTTTAATGACCAGTCCTAAGTCGACTAGTTGTTTTAGTCTGGTATAGTATTGTTTTTTGGTAAGGCCTATTTTTACAGGTGTATCAAGTTCTGACTTGATTCCCTCATTTGCCATGAGGAAAATTGTCAAAGCATCGTTTTTTGATAATACTGATAATACTTCGGTTAATTGTGCTAAAAGTTTAGAACTATCATTTGAGGTCAAAGCAGAACCTTAATTTTCCCCTAATTGTT
>DATEZN010000253.1:0-3294 GCA_035255545.1 Nitrosotalea sp.
TACAATCATTGTAGCAAGATGTTCTTGAATGAGTTGTTTTTTTGCAAGAACAGAACCATGTTGTTCTCTTTTTTGAGAATACCTAATTGATTCATCAAGACAGTCTTTCATTACACCCACCGCACCGGCTGCAACACTCAACCTACCATCAATTAACGCACTAAATGCAACACTAAGACCACTTCCAATTCTTCCAAGAAGATTTTGTTTGGGGACAAGACAGTTCTCAAAAGTAATTTCAGCGTTTTTTACAGTAAGCAATCCCATTTTATTATGCATCTCTTGGGCATCAAAGCCCTTTGAAGATGTATCCACAATAAATGCGGATATTTTTCCATCAGGACCTTTTGCATATGTAGTAATTACTTTTGCAAATGTACCGTTTCCAACCCAGTGTTTTATTCCATTAAGGACATAATTATCACCGCGTTCTTCAAATGTTGTAGTCATTTTTTTGGGATCACTTCCTGCGTCAGGTTCAGTTAGTGCAAAACCCATTATGCTAGTTCCATTGGTAGTATTTGTAAGATATTTCTTTTTTTGTTCTTCAGTTCCCCAATTTTGTAATACCATTTGGCCAATAGATACATGTGCAGAGAAAAATGTACGAAGTGAATTTCCTTCCCTACCAATTCTTTCAATTGCAAAAAGATATGTCAAAATATCATATCCCAGACCTCCATATTTTTTTGATATTGGGCACCCAAGCATTCCAATTTCTCCAAATTCAGGAATTACTCGGTCGTTTGTCCTCTCGTCAAGATAACATCTTGTTTCATGATCTCGTATGGATTTGCAGACTCGGTCTATCTTGTCAAGAAAAATTTTTTGCTCTTCAGAGACCTCAAAATTCATCTTTGAGATGTTAGAGTAAGACATTGTTTTATTCAGTTGGCTCCCAACAAGTATCATCTAGTTTTGGTTTCTATACTTTTACTATCTGGATCTCTCTTACATTGTGTTTTGATAGATCTTCATGCAAAGCAGCGTGGGATTCATCGGTAAAAGTCAAGTTGCAGCGATAACATTTCCACGCTTTGGTGCTCATGAAATATGTACGTAATTTTAATTTATAAATATATTGTACTTGATATCTATTTTTTAGATTACTATGGTCTAGGAGCAAAATGTGTGGAATTATTTGCTGTTTAGTACCATATTTCATGAATTTTCATCTAGGCATGAAACAAAATCACAGCCTCAATTTATAAAATCAATTTACATCAGAGACCAAATTGGAGTTTGAAAAATTAAAGATATTTGTAAAAAACAGGCTGGAACAAAATGACACGGCTCACGATTTTGAACATATCATGAGAGTACTCAAGAATGCAACAATGATTGCAAGAAAGGAAAAGGCCAGCATCAGAGTCATAACTGCTGCAGTACTGTTACATGACATCATCTCATATCCAAAGTCTGATCCTCGTTCAAAAAATTCCTCAACAGAGAGTGCACTAGAATCAAGAAAGATTTTGAAAAAATACAAATTCAGTCAAGACCAAATTAATACCATATCTGATGCAATAAGAGATCATAGTTTTTCAAGGGGAGCTACACCGCAGACGTTAGAAGGTAAGATACTACAGGATGCAGATAGACTGGATGCACTTGGAGCAATAGGAATAGCAAGAACATTTTCAGTCAGCGGTGCAGAAAAGAGGCCATTTTATAATAACATTGATCCATTTTGCAAAAAACGTTTACCAGATGACAAGAACTGGACGGTGGATCATTTTTACAAAAAACTCTTACTTTTGGAAAAAACAATGAATACAAATTCTGGAAGAATAGAGGCAAGAAAAAGAATCAGAGTAATGAAAAAATTTCTTGATGAACTAAAAAAAGAGATCTAGCCATAATCTACATATCTTTTGTATCGTTTTTCAATCTCAGAGTTATTTCCAGTAATAATTCTTCGAATTTCATCAGTGTGTTTGTCTTTGATATAATCAATCATCTCTTTGAAACTTTCATCTTGTGGATATGCATTTGTAAGAGGCTCTAGCATTTTGAAATATTCAACAACTTTTTCTCTGAATTCTTCTTTTGTGGGCCTTCGTATTTTATTAACACGAAACCAGATTGACGCCCAACTTGCACCAACTACATGTGGCAGTAAGTCATATGCACGCGCTATCTCAAATGTTAGGTCTTCTCTCATCTCTCGTTGAGTGTTTTTGCTGCACCCTTTGAGAAATATGTTACTATCATGTCTGCGCCAGCACGTTTGATTGCTGTAAGAATTTCTAGTGTAACCTCTTTTTCATCAATATATCCAGCCATTGCAGCTGCCTTGACAAGAGCATATTCTCCTGATACACTATAGGCTGCAATTGGTACATTGAATTTTTCCCTAGTCATTGATATCAAATCTAGGTAAGCCAGTGCAGGTTTTATCATGACAATATCCACTCCCTCTTGAATGTCAGTCTCTACCTCTCTCATCGCTTCTTTCGGATTTGTATACGGTAATTGGTAGGTCTTTCTATCTCCAAATTGAGGAGCAGAGTGAGCCATGTCCTTAAACGGTGAATATAATGAAGAGCGATGCTTTGCAGAGTGGGACATTATTGCAACATCAGAAAATCCTGCATCATCAAGACCTTGTCGTATTGCCTTTACCTGTCCATCCATCATTGCAGACGGTGATACAACATCAACTCCTGCTTGGGCTTGGCTTACTGCAACTTTTGCCAGAGTTTCAAGACTGGAATCATTGTCTATCTTGTCTCCCTTGACTAGTCCACAGTGACCAGAACTTGTGTATTGACAGAGACACACATCTGCCATTATTGCAATATCATTTCCAATATTTTTTCTTATTTCAGAAATTGTTTTTTGTACAATTCCATTTGGAGTAAAAGCAGATGTACCGTGTTCATCTTTGTGTGAAGGAATTCCAAATACCATTACTGCAGGAATTTTCAATTCTGCTATTGCGTTTATTTCATTTGTAACATCAGCAAGTGGAAGCCTCTCCATTCCAGGCATTGAGCTTCCTTGAATTCTTGATTTTAGATCTTCTTGTACAAATATTGGACATATGAGATCCTTTGGAGACAGACGTACTTCTTCCAAGAGTTCTCTAATTTTACCAGTTTTTCTCAGACGTCGTAGTCTCAAATTAGGAAAAGACATTACACACAAGACTCTATTTTAGCAATATAATTTTTTACTCTCTTGTTTTATAATCAAAGAGTCTTGTAACCGTTTTTAGAATTTCGGCATCACCTTGTTCTGAGGCCTTGCGTAGATTATTCATTGGAATTGACATGATATCTTCTACAATTG
>DATEZN010000254.1:0-2976 GCA_035255545.1 Nitrosotalea sp.
AGCTTTATTTTTGAAGGATCATCTAATATTCCAATCAAGGTGCCACAAACTTCGTTTTCTGATCCAATATTTTTGTAAGGTACGTGATACTCAAACTTGTACAAATAATCTAATTTGCATGTAACTCCCAATTCTTCTGGTAATCTTCTTTCTGCAGATGAAATATAGTCCTCTGATTGTCTTGGGTGACTAGCTACTGTTCCATCCCAGTCTCCTGGCCATAGCATCTTACTCATACTTCTCTGTGTAAGCAAAAGATTTCCTTCTTTGTTAAACAAAAATATGGTAAACGCTCGGTGTAGCTTTCCGTCTGGTAGGTGACATTTTACTTTTTCTTCAGTTCCTACTTGATTGTCATTACTGTTCACAAGAATGAGGTGTTCCATAATCATCCTCTAAATATTGTTCCCTCAAAACTCTTGCCATTTATTGCATTTGTTATTCTCTTTGGAATATTTCCATTTACAAAGAAAACATCTGTTCCATGCTTTGATATGTTAAATGCCTCTTTTATTTTGCGAGACATGCCTCCAGTGACATCTATTGATACTTCTGATGTAATTGGTTTCTCTGTTGTGATTTCATTCAAAAGCTTCTTGCTTTTCATATCTGAATACACTCCATCTACATTGGTAACAAAAATTGCTAGACGGGGATGTAATAGTTTGGACAAAATTCCCATGATTTTATCTCCTGATAAAATGTAGAATTTATTTTTTCCATACCACATCACATCTCCATAAGAAATTGGTGTTAATCCTGTTTTTGCAATCTTGGGAATTTCCTTGACTTTGTTGGTTAATGGTTTGTCACCCATCATAAAATCACTTGGAGGTAAGCAATATGGTTTTAGACCAGATTCTGAAAATGATTCCAGTACAATACTGTTTAGTTCTATCATTGAATTTTTGACAACTGAAACTCCTTTGGCTTCATGTCTTTCTGGTTTTGTATGCATGTCATACTTTACAGACCAATAATGTCCAAATGAACCTCCTCCATGTATTATGACAAGTGGTTCGTTTACATTTTTGAGACTTGCAGCAATTTTCCTTATTGAATTTCTATTTGGTGTTAATGGTTTCTCCTTGTTGGTAATTATTGAACCTCCCAGTTTAATCAGGATCATGATTTTTATCAATGCTATGAACGGTTTTAAAAAGTATCTCACTGAAGTGGTGATACGTTCTTCGATTGAGATGCCAACATGCCTTTTTTATTTTTAAATGATATCTGTAAATTATTGAGTTTTTAATTAGAACAAAATTTCTGTATTCTATGCATACTGGAGTCCGTTATAATCTATTTTTGTGATAAAACAATCTGAAATTTTTCCTAAATTATTCAGCGTATCTTTAGCATTGGAATTGTCAACAAGAGCAATAATACACCCGCCCCCACCTGCTCCTGTTATCTTGGCACCATAAGATATCTTTCTTGCTTCTTTGATCAAGGCATCTATTTTTTCTGTTGAAACTCCAATCTGTTTTAATAATTCATGATTTCTTAACATTAGTGAGCCTAGTTTATTCAAGTCGTTTTCCTTCAAAGATATGATTGCATTATCAACTATGTCAATTTCTTCTCTGCATAATTTGTTGAAAAGATCTTCATTTTTCTCTTTAAACTGTCTGACTTGTCTTACAACATCTTGGGTATTGTGAACTTGCGCAGAATTTGATATTATGAAACTCAGATCATTTCTTGATGGAATTCGTTGAAATCCATCCTTTAGATCATATGATACAAGTCCGCCAAATGTAGAGACTGAAGAATCGGCCCCTGAATTCTGTTCAAATATTGTCCGTTCTGCTTGTACAGATAATTTTACTACTTCTTCCTTTGATAATTTATGAAACAGCCCATTAACTGAAGCAGTAACTGCTACACAAGCGGCAGACGATGAACCAAGCCCAACTCCTGGAGGTATCTCTGATTCTATGATTATTTCTATTCCTTGTTTTGTTGAATTTTCCATTAGTGTTTTTTTTGCTATGTGGAAAAACGGTTTCATAAATTTTTGTTGCATATTCTCTAAATTATCTAGTGAATCTATCTCCATCTCTGATTCTCCTAAAGAAGATCTTATCCTAACTATTCTCTCATCCATAAATTGCGATGTTGCAGTTATTTTCTTGTCTGTGGAACATAACACAGCTTTTATGCCGTATATCACAAAATGTTCTCCGAAAAGAATGATCTTACCAGGCGCAGAAGCAATAGATTTCATGAAAACACTATCGATGCATATCCTACCACTGAATCCTTGTTGCTTTCTGATGTGTCTCCGCTAGTTGCATATTTGATCAAAGTTCCCTTGGTTGCTCCAAGTTTCTTACAGGCTATCATGGTGGAAGCAATCGCTCCATAACCGCACGCACTAATCTTTTTTTCTTGCAATACGTCATAAAATGCGTCTACATCTAGATTCACTATTGTGTCTATCAAAGATTTGTCCTGTTCATGTGCAAAATCGTTTGATTCGTAATGAGTAAAATCTGAAGAACCGATTATGATGGTATTCTTAATTTTTGCAATCATTGCTATTGATTCACCAACTTCGATTGCAGTATGGTAACTTTGGTCAATTAAGATTATCGGTAAAATCTTGAATTTGTATGAAAATATTTCCTGAAGCATCGGAAGTTGTACCTCTAAACAATGATCTCTTGTATGAGAAAATAAATCAAACTCTATCATCTTTGAAATCTTGTTAATCTGATTTGCAGAATCTATGTCTACCTCAATGTCCCCAATTGGTGTTCTCCATATTCCTTCCTTCATTGTTGCAACATCTCTTCCTATTCCCCAATGATTTGGTCCTATGATTATTACAAGTTCAGGTCTCTGTGATGATATTGCATAGTATGAATTTGCAGCTATGGGTCCAGAGTATTTGTATCCTGCATGCGGACATATGGCACCCATGATTTTTTTATCATGTGTAGAAGGAGGTAATACACCCGGACCATATTT
>DATEZN010000255.1:0-2253 GCA_035255545.1 Nitrosotalea sp.
TTATAAAATCTTGCACTTGATAGATTTCATCTGATGTAAAATTCACAAACTTATTTACAAGCTAGACTATTAAGCAATTTTCAGACCCACATGTCAGAATTTCTGATAATCCAAAATACAAAGATAGAAGGAATTGGAACATTAGGAGATCTACTCAAAGCAGACGGATTTAACACAAAGACAATTCTTGCAAAAAATGAAAAGATTCCAGATAGCAGACATGATGCCATAATAATTCTCGGTGCCCCTGAGAGTGCAAACGATGATCTTCCATACCTAAAACGAGAGATAGAATTGATTCGCGATTCTGTAAAAAAAGAGATACCAATTTTGGGCATATGTCTTGGCTCGCAGCTTATTGCCAAAGCATTTGACGCTAGAGTATACAGTGGACCAAGAAAAGAGATAGGATTCTATGAAGATATCGAGTTTGACAATGTCTCCCAGTCTAAACTCTTCAGTGGAATAAAGAGCCCATCCCCTGTATTTCATTGGCATGGCGATACATTTGATCTTCCAAAAAATGCAGTCAGACTAGCACATTCAAAGGATTATCAAAATCAGGCAATAAAGATAGGAAGTGCAGTTGGAATACAATTTCATCTTGAAGTAGACGAGCAAACCATAAAACTCTGGCTAGAAAAATCAAAAGAAGAACTAGGTAAAGTAACATACATTCATCCAGACATGATTGAAAAACAGATACCACAAAAGATCGGAATTGTAAGAGAAAATCTAGAGATATTTTATAAAAATTTCAAGTCAGAGTTTAATCTCTAAAACACAAAAATTGGGACAGGTTCCAGTAACAAGGCATTTTTGAAAGGAGTAAACTTCTTGGATGGTACTTTCCCACATTTTGACAAAAGTTTAATATAAAACACTTGGACCTTGAAATTTCGTCATGATACATAAAACAATACAGATCTCATCATTGCGATCTGCCAATAAAGAGGAGAGATCCTTTTGAACCCAGTAACAAAGATTTTTGAAGAAACATTTGCAACAGATCATAAGGTAATCACTGAAGATCTATCCAAAGCAGTATTGAAGAAATATGGAATCAAAGTTCCAGGTTATGCGCTTGTAACCAATACAAAAGATGCAGTCAAGGCAGCAAAGAAATTAGGTTTTCCACTAGTTATGAAAGTAGTCTCACCACAGATACTACACAAAAGTGATGTAGGCGGAGTAAAGGTCGGACTACAAAATGAAAAAGAAGTAAAGAAAGCATTTCTTGAAATGTATCCTAGACTCTCAAAGAAGAAAGGAGTCCATGTAAAAGGAATTTTACTTGAAAAGATGGTTCCACAAGGAGTCGAACTCATCATAGGACTTCAGAACGACCCACAGTTTGGTCCAGTAATAATGGTAGGACTTGGCGGTGTACTAACTGAAATATTAAAAGATGTTGCATTCAGAATGCTGCCAATTACAGTAGATGATGCAAAATCAATGCTCTTAGAATTAAAGGGTTCCAAGATCCTTCAAGGATACAGAGGTACCAAGTCAATTGATTTGAGCATGCTCGCAAAAGCAATCGTACAAATCAGCAAGGTTGGAGTAGACAATGCAAAATACTTTGACAGTGTAGATTTTAACCCAATAGTAGTCTATCCAAAATCATACTATGTAGTTGATGCAAAAATAATCTTGAGAAAAGAGATCAAAAATGATGCAATCTCTACAGCAAAACCAAACATCGAATTTATGGAGACATTTTTTACTCCACAATCAGTTGCATTAGTTGGTGCATCTGCAACTCCTGGCAAAGTAGGAAACTCTGTTCTTGACAGCATTGCAAAACACGACTACAAGGGCAAAGTATATCCAATCAATCCAAAGGCAGAAGAAATTTTGGGATTAAAATGCTATCCATCAATTGAAGCAATACCAGACAAAGTTGACTTGGTTGTAGTATGTGTAGACCTATCCATTACACCTCCAGTTCTAGAATCATGTGCAAAGAAAGGAATCCACAACATGGTAATCGTATCAGGAGGTGGAAAAGAACTCGGAGGAGAGAGAGCAGACTTTGAATCTCAAATCAAGAGTTTGTCAGAACAACACAAGATCAGAATAATTGGTCCAAACTGCATCGGCATGTTCAACGCAGCTAACAGACTAGATTGTGCATTCCAAGGCCAAGAAAGAATGGTTCGTGCAAAACTTGGACCAGTCGCATTACTATCACAAAGTGGTACAATGGGAATCAGTTTCCTTGAAACTGCAGACTCGTTTGGATTATCAAAG
>DATEZN010000256.1:0-6256 GCA_035255545.1 Nitrosotalea sp.
TGTAAAAATTGAAAACTCGATATTTGGGTTTGATGCAAGTTTCTACTCTGTTTTTTGTGGTATCATGATTTACTGGATATACTAAACAGGTTTTGAATGGTTTGTTTATATACTCTCATGCGTGAAAATGATTTCTTAAAAAATTTAGGCTGGAACCATGTCTTCAAAAAGTGACAACAATGGCATGGCATCCCATTGATACATGTAAGAGTTTAACACTCCTGAGCAGATCTTGTCATATCTTGAATGAAACTCATCTGCTTCATCTTTGGTCCCCTGAAATATTGCAATTCCTGTCTTGTTGTCGCTTAGAGGTCCTGACCACACAAATCTTCCTTTGTATTGCCATTCATCTACAAGCTCAACAACATGTGGCGTAATTTTTGCAAAATCCTCGACACTGGTGTTTTCATGTACTGAACTTACAAGAACCCATGTTAATTTTTCAGAAATTGTTTCAGATACTTGTGACATGTTGTTATGTTGTCATTGTAACAAGTTAAGACTTGTGCACATTCTATTTTTGCATTACAAATATTTGGAATATCTTTTTGTGTTGGATACAACTTGTGTTTCTCACAAAATTATAAAAAAACCATTGGCGACTTTACTCACACATGTATGCCAATTGCAATTATCCACTAATTATAATGAATAGTTGAATCGTGAGTAAAGTCACCAGATGATATGCTCGACACTTCAACAGCTATTGGGATTCTGCTGTAGATGTTGCTCACAATGATATACACATGTGGGAAGATATTAAAAATATTGAACACTACAACATGTTATTCTAAAAATAAAAAACACATGCAACTTTAATTTGAATATAGGTTGATTGTCATCTCTAACTTTTTCATAGTTATTTCTGCCTTGCTTATTCTACTACGATACAATTTTATTTTTTTTCCAGAATGCGAACGAATTTCCTTCTTTTGTTCAATCAAAGAGAGTTCTTCAAGATTTGATATTTTTTTATAAACAGAACTCAGCGGTATCTTTAATTCTCGCGCTAGTTCTTCTACTGACTTTTCCTTTGTCAGGGAAAAAAGAACTGATCTTGACTGAAAATCTGCTAACAGTATCAGTATCTTCTGATTTGTATCGTATTTTCTGACTTCTGAGGCAAAAATCCGCTGTGGCACTTCTTCTCAGTTAGGCTCACCTAACTATTTAAACGGAATTCCGATTACAAAACTCTGGAACCATTCCGTGATTTAAATAAAGTTCGCGGATCAAAAATAAAAGTACTCGTAATGAAAGCTAATTCACATTATCTTGCAATGTTTGCAGTCATGGCATTGATAGTATCTCCATTGCCAAACATTCATGCCGAATCTGATTCAAGTGCTGTCATACTTGCTAACAAAGAGATTGTAGACACTGGGCTGCAATTGGTCCAACAAAGTGTCAATTCAGGAGATTACACTTCTGCTGCAGGTTATGCCAAGGATACGTCTGATCTATTTGGTGAGTCTCTTCAAACAATAAGAACTGCAAACCCTGATTTTGCAAATGATGTTCACCTAACTCTTGTAGATATCGAGACTGATGCTTCATCAAGTGATCAAAGTCAAACTGTCCTGCAAAAAATTTCTCATGTACAATCACTCTTTGATGCAATCTCACCTAATTCGTCCGTTACTCCAAATGTTCTTGTAAATGTCTTGTCAGCAGTTTTTGAATTGTACCAAAATTCTTTTACAAATAATGACAAGACATCGTATGAATATTCTCACACGCTATTTCTTGACTCTGAACAAATTTTACAATCAATGAATACGACTAATGTTAATCAACAATCTGAACTCAAGTTGTACTTTGGTCAACTACAAACTCAAATTGAAAACAAGGATCCATTTGTACAAGTTGGAAATACTGTTACTGAAATACAAAATAATCTTCTTGGAACTAGAGTTAGTTACAGTAAAAGTAACTTGTATGATGTAATACGCGGTCTATACAAACAAGTATTGGCTGCAGTTGATGCAGGTGATTATGACAAGGCAAACGAACTTGCAATAACTGCATATCTTGATAATTTTGAATTCCTCGAGCCTGACCTTAGATCTGTTGCTCCTGACTTTGAACACAAATTAGAGCTTAACATGAGAGAGGACCTGCGAAGCTCCATTACTTCACACAAATCTCCAGAGTATATTCATGCAGAAATGGCTGGAATACTGGCAGATCTAGACAAGGCCGAAAGACTAGTCTCAAGATTATCGGCCAACGGTGCATCTGTAAACATGACTCTGGGTCAGCATCCTGCACCTATGGGGTCTGCAACTGATTCTGAAAAAGAAAGCGTCAGAGGAGATCTTGATTCGATAAAAACTAGTCTTCAGGCTGCCCTGACTTATTACAAGGCTGGAAATTATCAGATGGCATACACTACTGCACGTTCTGCATATCTTGACAGCTATGAACATGTTGAGATACCACTCCGAGTGATAAATCCTGATTTTACATCCGAAGTTGAAACTCATTTTTCAGAACTTCGTAGTCTGATAAACGACAGGGCTGATTATAGTAAAGTAGAACAGATGACAATTGAGATAAAACGTAACCTGGATGAATCTGAAAGACAAGTTACAGGTACTGGTGCTATCGCACCTGCAATTGCATTTACTTCATCATTTGCAATGATATTTCGTGAAGGCCTTGAATCCGTTTTGATTATTGGTGCAATTTTGACATATCTTGAAGCATCACGAAATAATAAATTCAAACCATATGTGTACTATGGAGCCTTGATTGCCATGGGAGCTACAGCAGTAACCTGGTTTATCGCATCATATGTCATACAAATTTCTGGAGCTCATCAAGAATTAATTGAAGCACTAGCCGCATTGTCTGCCACTGCAGTATTGTTCTATGTGAGCTTCTGGATTCTAAATAAAATTGAAACTAAAAAATGGATGGAGTTTGTCAAGGCCAAAGTTTGGCAAGCCTCTGCAACAGGAGGTGTGGCAGTGTTTGTTATGCTTGCATTTTTCACAGTTTACAGAGAAGGCTTTGAGACCGTTTTGTTTTACCAAGCAATGTTTGGGTTTGCAAAATACATGGAACTTTACGTTGCACTTGGGTTTATTCTGGGATTGGGATTGCTTGCTGTTGCATACTATGCAATGAGAAGACTGGGGAGAAAACTGCCTCTTAGATGGCTATTTGGACTCACAATGGGTGTTGGGGCGTATCTCTCAGTTGCATTCATAGGAGATGCTATACAGGAACTCCAAATACTTGACTGGGTACCTACAACTAATCTCATTGGAATAATTCCTAGACTGGACATTAACTTGTCAACTATGACTGGAATTCATCCTACACTTGAAACACTCTTGGGACAGGTTGTACTGCTTACAATTTACATAGTAGCAGGCTTTTACGTGCTAATTGCCAAGCCTCGAAAAGAAATGCAGATTGCAAATATGAGAAAATCGAGGGCTCAGGTTGAATAATATTGAAAGAAGAGTACGAATTGGAATTGATGTAGGAGGCACCTTTACAAAAGCAGTGGCAATTGATGTTGCCACTGGAAAAATTCTTGCAAAATCCACTGTGCCAACAACACACAACGATCCAACAGGTGTTTCTCGTGGAATAATAGAATCACTAGAAAGCATGATGTCAAGCTCTGAAATTCAAAAAAATGAAATTGAATTGATTGCTCACAGTACAACTCAGGCAATAAACGCACTTTTAGAATCTGACACTGCCAAAGTTGGAATAATAGGAATGGGAGTGGGACCTGAAAAACAAAATGTTGTAAAAAGAACTAACCTGCAAGACTCGAGCATAAATTCACACAATGATCTAAAGACTGTGTATGAATTTTTAGATACATCACACTTGATAACTGAATTAGAAGTAAAAACTGCAATAGCGAATCTGAAAAACAAGGGCGCAGAAACAATTGTTGCAACAGAGGCATTTTCTGTTGATGATCCATCAAACGAATTGTTTGTAATGAAAATTGCAAATGCATCAAATCTTCCATCTACTGCATCACATGAGATATCTGGAATCTATGGACTTGAAATCAGGACTCTGACTACTGCAATAAATGCAAGCGTTTTGCCAAAGACTGTCCAAGTAACAGATTTTGTTGAAAAGGCAATACGTGGAATAGGAATCACTGCACCGCTCATGATAATGAAAGGAGATGGAGGTGTAACTGATATGGATACCTTTAGAACAAAACCAATTCTTACAATTCTGTCAGGTCCTGCTGCAAGTGTTGCAGGGGCCCTGGTTTATCTCAAGGTGACAAATGGAATCTTTGTCGAAGTGGGCGGTACCAGTACAAATGTGTGCATCATACGAAACGGCAAACCTGAGGTTGGATATGTGACAATCAGGGACCATCCTACCTGTATACGCTCAATGGATGTACGAGTAGTTGGCATTGCAGGGGGTAGCATGATACGACTCAAAAACAATGGAATCTGGAAAGTGGGTCCACGCAGTGCGCATATTGCAGGCCTGAAATATTCTTGTTATGCAGATCCTGAAGATCTCAAGACTGGAGAAATTATTTTGATAAAGCCAAAATCAAATGATGAAGAAAATTATGTAGCAATAAAATGCAAAGGTGGAACATATGCAATCACAAATACTTGTGCTGCAAATGCATTAGAAATGATTGAACCTGGAGATTATGCGCATGCTAACAAGGTTTCTGCAAAAATAGCACTTGGTTTGTTGGCACAAAAGATTGGCTCGTCCATGACAGAGGCCGCACTTTCAATAATACAAACATCATCATTTGAAATTACAAAAACAATCAGCAGAATATTAAAAGAATTCAAGATGGACAATGCAAAAACTGTAATCATCGGAGGTGGTGGAGGCGCATCTGTTTTGGTTCCATTCATGTCAAAACAACTTGGTATAACATACAAGAAAGCAGATCATGCCGAAGTCATTTCATCTATTGGTGTTGCATCATCTATGATAAAAGAAGAGATTGAGCAAACAATGCACAATCCAACAAAGGAGCAAATCTCAAACCTACACAAAAAAATTCATGTCATGATTGTAGAAAAAGGAGCAGTGCCAGAATCTGTTGTCATAAACAGCGAGTATATTCCAGAAAAATTTGTACTACGTGTTACTGCAATGGGTAATGTAGAATATGATAATACATCCAATGCAAAAAATGTCTTTACACTTGACGAGGCAATGGTTAGAGCAAGTGAGATGATGGATTTGGAGAAAAACTTGATTGATTTGAGTTTTGAAACTGATAACCACTTTGTATTCACAGGACATGTGGAAGAGAAAAAATTCCTTGTAACAAAAAAACGCTATCACATACTGGTTCTTGACCGATATGGTGGAATGAAACTCTCAATACCTAATGGAAAATTGTTCCATGGGGGAATTTTGTCTGTAATTGAAGAGTTTGAAGACTTTATCTCTTCGAAAAAAGGAGGAATTGCTCCACAAGTACACCTCATGGCAGACTTGAAACTCATTGATTATTCTGGCCTTGTTTCTTCATCAAATATTACTAATGCAATAAAGAGTGAACTTGAAGGGCTGTCAAAAGGCGCAGTAATTGTAGAACTGTAAGATATTGTATTGCTGGGAGTCATTTCAAAATTCTATAATATGATTTTGAAACTTGCAACGAACTTAAATTATCTATCATTTGGGTTACAATAAAATGATCAGAAATATTCACATTATTTCTCTTTTGGCTCTAGTTACAGTATCAATTACTATGGCACCAGCATTTGCAGATGTTGACAATGCAAAAACAGATTTTGCAGTAAGCGTAGACGAAGCATTGGCGCATATCAAGGCTGCAGGTGATGATCTTACCTCAAACCATCCAGATGTTGCCGAATCACATCTGACTCAATCTCTAACAGATTTGTATGCAACCATGAAGCCTGAGCTTGATAAAACAAATAGTACCATGAGCACACAATTGAACCAAACATTGACAGACCTTGGAGATAAAGTACTCAAGAGTCCAACCAGTCAAGATGCACAAAATGCATTAAATGATGCTTCACAATCCCTTGTGAATGCAAGAACTGCAGTTGTCGGTGATGTTCTTTATACTAATATTCACTTCAAAGTCGACGTGATAAATGATCTTTTAGAAAATTCCATTGATCCATATGGTGTAGGTCTAGTAAATGGCACAATCGTATCACCAATAGATTATGAGACTGCCACTTCATTTGTATGGCAATCACAACAACTGTATGCTGATATCAAACCACAGCTAACAGCAAGT
>DATEZN010000257.1:0-2462 GCA_035255545.1 Nitrosotalea sp.
GTTTTGACCCCTGTTACTAGTACAATAATTTTTTATCTGTAGCATTTCTTGATCACAATCTGAAGTTGGAGTTGTTACACATGTATCAACATCATTTCCCAGTGTTGAAACTGAATCAGGACTTTGGTTAAAGGCAGGCACCGTACCACCTTGATCTGACGAAGAGAGAAAGGGAGAGACAAAAAAGTAAAGTGTAAATGCAAACGCCACTCCAATCATAAGATAAACGGGAATTCTCCGCCTAACGTCCATACATTAGGCTGTAAATTTCTAAATTATAACTGATGCTAATCTATGACACAACAATTTTCATTGTAAGCGGAGGAGATAGCGCGTCGGGATTTCCCACACTTTCCCATACAAAGATCTGTGCAGTATAGGTTCCAGATGTAGTAGGTATCCAGGACTGGGATGGACTAAGAGACTGACTGGCATCAAGTGTACCTGTTATCCATGATAAAGAACACACAACCCCATCTTGGTTTTCAACCTGTACAAGATATGCAAATGGCTGAGCCTTGTCTTGTCCATTTGCAACATCAGTTGTAATCTGTACTTGTTTTCCAACCGTAGTATACCAAATACCATTTTCAAGTGTGGCACTAGACTTGGCAAGTTGAGAATACCCAGGATGTGCCATCATAGATACAACTGCAATGACAAAAATTATCAAAATTACAGACATGTTCATATGATAAATTGGATTTGACTTGTTTTTTAGGGTTTGTTAAACTATAGTAACACTTCAATTATCTTGTCTTGAGATTTTTCTCCTGCCACTATTCTCACTTTGGATTTTGATATCCCAAGATGTTTTGCAATCTGTTTTACTATAACCGTATTTGCCTTGCCCTTTACGGGTTTTTCCATAATACCAATTTCGATTAAATCATTTTTTATTTTTACATAATCCTTGTGAAATGACACAGAGACCTTGTAGAACATGTTCTGTCTTTATGTAAGACAAATATTAAAGATAGAGATGTAACAATCATGGAAGACACCAACGAAGATCTTGAAAGACTTCAACTTTTAGACATCATATTTACAAGAGGAATCAATGCACTATCAAGAGCAGAACTCGAACATCTCCATGATCTGATAGAGAAAAAAGATTATAGTCATGACAAGAAAGCGCAAAAATCTAAAACAAAACTTCTTAAAAAAATAGGTAATGCAATTTATGATCATGATGTAAAATACGGCAATTCATTTAAAATGAGCTAGAATAAAGTTTAGGCAATGCCAAATGATATCATGCATTTTCTATTTCATAATGCAATATTCATAAAATATGGTTTACTGGGACTATTTTTCAATGGAATGTTTTCAAGTTTCATCCCAATTCCAACAGAGATTACCATTTCAGCATTATTACTAAGTGGAACAAATATGCTTGATGTATTTTTAGTACTGATAATTGGTTCCATAATTGGTGGGTATATCGCATATTATATCGGATACAATGGAAGACTGTTAAAAAAACTCAGAAAGACCCCGGAAAAAAAAACACGAGGAAAAAAGTATTAGCATAATGACAAAATATGGTTGGTTTACAGTAATTTTCATTTCTCCGTGGATTCCAATACTTGGTGATGTTGTATCAATAGTAGCTGGAACCAAAAAGTACAACATTATAAAATACTCTATTGCAATGACAACAGGCAAGACAGTCAAGGCAGTTGCAATAGTATTTTTTGGTGTGCATTTCATACATTGGCTAGTCCGACTTATGCACTAGAAAGTATATTACGTGTATATTAGAACAAAAATCTTGTGAAAGACATCTTTCCAATAAATTATGATTTAGAGTTTGAACCAGATTTTAAGAAATTTACATTCAGAGGAAGAGAGAAAATATCAATCAGGATATCAAGACCTACAAACAAAATTGTGTTACACGCTGCAGAACTTGAGATAAAACAGTGTAACATATCTTGGAATGGAATAGAAATTAAAGCAAAACCAAGACTTGATGAAAAAACAGAAGAACTCACACTCACATTTTCGCAAAAAATATCCGGCAAGGCAGTTCTTTCAATTGATTTCATAGGACAATTAAATGACAAGCTTGTTGGGTTTTACAGGAGCAAATACAAGTACAAGGGAAGAGAAAAACACCTTGCAACAACACAGTTTGAGGCAGCCGATGCACGAAGAGCATTTCCATGTTGGGACGAACCAGAGGCCAAGGCAACGTTTGATGTCTCACTTTTAGTTGACAAGACACATACTGCAATCTCAAACATGCCGGTAACATCAAAGAAAACAGTAGCTCAGAAGATCCTGTACAAGTTTGATACTACTCCAATCATGTCTACATATCTTCTCTATCTTGCAGTTGGAGAGTTTGAACACATTTCAACCAAGTCTGGTAAAACTTTGATCGGAGTAATAACTACACAAGGAAAGAAACAACAAGGAAAACTCTCACTAGAATTTACAAAACAATTCTTGTCATA
>DATEZN010000258.1:0-12778 GCA_035255545.1 Nitrosotalea sp.
AATCCTTGTCTAGTAAAGCCTTTTTTGCATATTCTGAATCAAGAAGTATTGCTTTTTCTAACAGTATGAGAGATTGCTCAACGTCATTTTGAAGACATTTTGTGCAAGCCTTATAGTATAACGTATTTGGACTGTCTGGGGCATGTGCTAAAATTTTGTCATAGCATGTGATTGCTTGATCATATCTTCCAAGATAATGTAGTGCCAGGCCTTTATTGATGAGGCATATCATATGTTCAGGCTTGTTTTTTAGAATGACATCGTAACATGTGATTGCCAGGTCATATTTTCCAAGTTTTCCTAATGCATTTCCTTTGTTTGCCAGTGCGTCAAAATGATTTGGCTCTACATCCAAGACCTTGTCAAAATAAAATATTGCATCACGAGGGTTGCCTCGCTTTGCATGTGACAGTCCTATGCCGTATAGATATTCTAGATTTGCATCCTCGTCATCAGATGAAAAATTTATGAATCCACTCAAACTGATAACACTTGAAAAATCTTTTAGATAAACTCTATTTTCTTGTGGTATGGTAACACAAGTAATATCTTTGTGCTGTGGAATGGTACAATGTGGATAAAGCCAGAGCCTGCCCAATATGTCCTGGATGTGGCTCCAAAAAGTTTGACAGGATATCTTCTGAAAAAACAATTGTCAAATGTGTAACCTGTGGAAAAGAGATTACTCTCTAGATGTGATTTACTCTGGCCTTGTATTGGTTCAATCTAGGCACAAATTCTGGTCTAGTCGTAAGTTTTTATTTCCTTGACTTTTAGTGTCATGTATGGCTAAAAGTTGGAAAGATGCAGATGTCAATTTAGATCTAATCAAAAATCAAACAATCGCAGTAATTGGCTATGGAATACAGGGAAATGCTCAGGCAAATAATCTCAAAGATTCTGGTCTTAATGTTATAGTAGGCTTGCAAGAGTCTGGTTCTAGCTGGAAGAAAGCCCAGCAAGATGGACATAAAGTAATGTCTGTTTCACAGGCTTGTGAAACTGCCGATATCATTCATGTTTTGATTCCAGACATGGTTCAGGCCAAAGTCTACAAGGAATTGATAGGACCACATCTCAAGGCAGGAAAAGCACTTTCATTTTCACATGCAGCTGCAATTCACTGGGGTTGGATACAAGCTCCAAAAGATGTAGATGTAATCATGGTTGCACCAAAGGGTCCTGGCTCAAAAGTACGTGAAACATATCAGCAAGGATTTGGTACTCCATCAATTGTTGCAGTATACCAAGACTATACCAAAAAAGCCTGGGAGAGAACACTTGGCATTGCAAAAGGTTTGGGAAGTACAAGAGCTGGTGTAATTGAAACTACATTCAAAGAAGAAGTAGAGACTGACTGGTTTGGCGAGCAAGTTGATCTTTGTGGCGGTTCTGCCTCTATGGTTATGACCGCATTTGAGACGTTAGTTGAAGCAGGATATCAACCAGAGATTGCATACTTTGAAGTCTTGCATGAATTAAAATTAATTGTAGACATGATTCAACGATATGGAATTGCAGGAATGTACCGTAGAGTAAGTGAGACTGCAAGATATGGTGGACTGACACGAGGTCCCATGGTTATGGATAAAGACGTAAAAGAAAAGATGAAAAAAGCATTAAAGATGATCCAAGACGGAACATTCAACCAAGAGTGGATCTCTGATTATCAAAAGAATGGCAAAAATTCTTTTGATAGATTCATGAAAGAAATAGATGGTCATCAAATAGAATCAGTCGGAAGAAACATGAGAAAGATGATGTGGCCTGACTCTACAGAATAGAGTTATTTCTTTGTCTTTGAAATATTTGTCTGGATAAAATCAATTATTGATGCAAGTGGAGTTCCTGGACCAAAGTTTCCTAAAACTCCTGATTTTTCAAGGTCTGGCTTGTCATCTTCTGGTATGACTCCTCCTCCTATCACTAGAACATCATTGATTCCTTTTGCCTTGATTGCTTTTGCAACTCTGGGAAATAGTGTAAGATGTGCGCCATTTAGAAGACTGAGTGCAACTACGTCAATGTCTTCGTCTTCAACTATCTGGGCTATTCTTTCAGGTGTTGCAAACAATCCTGAATAGATAACTTCCATTCCTGCGTCTCTAAATGCTCTGCATAGCACCAATGCTCCTCTATCATGGCCATCTAGTCCTAGTTTTGAAACTAGGATTCTGATTCTCTTTGCTTGGGCCTTTTGAGACATGTACTTTGAAGTAAATTTTCTGTTTTAAAAGCTTTATTTGCGAACGTAAATCGTTTTTAATCTAGTCAAAAAGTCTGTAGAGTTACATGTCTATACTCACAATTGTGAGTGGAAAAATGAATGTTAGAGTGAAAAAATGAATGTTAGAGTAAAAAATAGACCGAAATATCTGATCTGAATCTGACAATTCCTGACTTATATGTACATGAAACTCCTAGTAACCATGTTAAAAGAACTATTTGCAAAACTAAAATCTTGCACTTGCAACAAGTCATCAACTAGTGACGTAAATGCATTCAAGGAATCTGCAAAAACTGACGAAAAAGATTCAAAATCCTAAGATCTTAATTATTACCACAATGAAATGACTTATTGGTAAAATTAACCCCTTCTTTTCAATCTAAAAACTAGGTACCTGGATGCAAACGCCTTTTGATAATTATTTTTTCTGTTGTTGGGTGTATTTTCTTGGTTGTAATTCTTCTAGTATGTCATGTATGTATGCTCGGTCCGACCCTTCGTTATCTCTGAGTAACTTTACGAGATTGTTAAATGTGTCTGGTTTTCCATCCTTGTAATCTTGTTCAAACTTTGCCAATACTTCGTTGGATATTTTCTTTTTTGGGCTATTGGCTAGTCTTTCTAGCATTTCAATGGCTCTCTTCATGGTCATGACTTGTTTCTCCTCTTAGTTGGTTTTATTCAGGTCTAATATTTTTTTCATTATGTCATCTTTTTTATCAAAGTTTGGTACTTTTTCCAAAGTCTTTTTATTTCTCAACATCATATTATACAGTGGATCATCCCTATAGTCTATGCAAATTAGCTGATGAGGTATCTATTTCTACTACCTGCTATTTGAAATGTCATAAACAAACAGGAGATTTGGTAACTTGACAAAATACTATTGCCCAAAATGTGATAAAAAACTCTCAAAATCAGAGGTGGAAAGTATTTCTTGTTCAAACTGTGGAAAAGTTACACATATTGATACTGAATCAATCAAGCACTCCACTGCAGAAGATACAAAGAAGCGAAAACAAAAGCGTGTTATAGTATCTGCAATTGCTGCTGGTTCTATAATTGTGGCAGTGATAGGGCTGTTCAGTTACTTGTCAGGTCCACAATTTTATGAATATTCTTTGGAATGCAAAAAATATGTAGATAATGGAACTATGCCCATTTTAGATGCAAATCTAACTTTGACAAAATCAGAAATTGAAGGAAATACTACACAAGAATGCATGCCGTATGGAAATGATACTTATTGTTATCAAGTAGGTATGAATCAAGCGCCGAAATCTACAGATCCTAATTGGTCTTGTGATGTTTTAGCAATAACCACTGTTTCAAATTATACTGCAAATACAATCCAGGCAGCAGAACAGCCCTGATGATTTTCCAGATTACTTTTTCAAACTTGAGTCATTGACTCAACATGATTTTGAAAAAATTATCTTTGAATTCATCCATGTCTACTAACATTTCAGATTCCATTTTGATTTCATCTACCACGGAGTGGTACTCGTTATTGTAAACCTCTTTTAATACATCTCGTAAATACTCTGGATTGTCAAGTGATTCCTGAATTCCACAGCTATGAAACGCTTGGAGTTTGGATAAAACTGAATTGTAATTGATATTTCCATGTCTCATCAATACTAGTTCGACATAAGTCATAAAAGCAATTTTGTCATCGTGCTCAATTGGAGGCATGACAGAAATTAATGCCATATCTTATAAAATTTTGTGTCACGCAATTCTGAAATAAACATATACCGTACAAAATGCTGTTCGTACTGGACAAGTCTTCAATCTATGCTAGTATGTTTTCTGTGAACAAACTATACTCTATACTCTTTTGCGTATGTTTTTGTTCATAGGCATGATTGATGGTATACGTGATGAAAATCTCTCATCTTTTAAAGAAAAGTTGTTAAAATCAGACGCGAACAACATCACAAATTTTGAAAATAAAGGTAATCAGGACAGGAATAAAGAAATGACAAAATACAGGACACGCGTACACTATAGTGAAAGAATGCTTACCTCTGTGACAAAGCCTGAAATAAAAATAGCCAAACTTTTGGCAACCATAGTTTTTGGAGTTGGAGTTATCGTGACAATTGGTTGGATCTTTAACATACAAACTCTGGAAGAAGTTTTGCCAAATATGGTAAATATGAAATTTAGTACTGCGGTTTCTTTCATTTGTAGTGGTGTCATTCTCTATTTCATTTCTAAAATGCAAGATGGAAAATTGGGAATTGGAGAAATTGTCATAGCTGCATCAGGCATGATAATTTTTCTACTTATGGTTACACTACTTGTGTCAAATATCACAGGCATATACACTGGAGTAGAGCGTCTATTTGTAAAAGAGATACACGATGAGCACACTGCTGTAATGGGAAGGCCGTCTCTTCCTACGATGATTGATTTTATCATGATAGTGCTAGCTGGGATATTTTCTCTGTCAAATTATGTAAAATTCAAAAAACTCTCTTTTTGGATTGGTTTGGCAGTACTAGTCTCCGGGAGTATTAGCTTGATTGGATATGCTGCGGATTTGCCATTTCTCTACTATTATGTCTCGGGATGGAATTCAGGAATGGCACTTCATACCAGTGTATTGTTTATTCTATCCGGGGCAGCGTTGATGATTCTGAAATCTCATTATGGAATAGAACATACAACTACTAGATCTGTTCGATTACGAACAAAACTAATTTCACTATTTCTTACGGCGTCTGTACTTCCAACTGTTTTTGTTGGGATATTGATCTACAATTTGGCAAAAAGTTCAGAGCCTATTGCTACCCTGGGGAATGGAATTGTAATGCTTGTATCTGTAACTATATTTGGTGTGATAGTTTTTGCATTGATCACGTCAAAATTTCTCTCAGAGCCTATCACTAGGCTAAAAAAATCAACTGAGAGTATATCTGAAGAAAATCTAGAGGCCAAGGCAGAGGCAGAATCATCTGATGAGATAGGTGATCTTGGGAAATCATTTAACCACATGATAAAAAATCTGAAAACAGCCCGAGAAAAACTGGTATCTGCAGAGCAACTAGAATTGTCAGAGAAACGTGCAATATCGCAGTATCTGGAACTCAAGAAAATCTATGAAACTCTTTCTACAACTGAGAAAAAATATCACAATCTCTACGAATATTCTCCTGATCTTCTACGTTCTATCTCTGAAGATGGTCTCATATTGGACTGTAATGATAATTATGCAAAAAGTCTAGGGTATAACAAAAGCGAAGTAATTGGCGCATCAATTTTTGAGCATACTGCCAAAAAAAGTCTCAAGGAATTGTCTCGAGGAGTTGAAGAATGGAAAAAAACTGGCAAAATCACGAATCAAACCATTTGGCTCAAGAGAAAAGACAATTCGGAATTTCCTACACTGCTTAGTGGAACAAATCTCTATGATGAAACAGGTGTTGTTGTTGGAAGAACTGTGTCCTTGAGAGATATGACCGAAATCTATACTGCAAAGGAAGCACTAGAGGGAGAGAAAGCCAGAAGATTAATGACAATAGGTGAATTGTCTTCACGACTCTCACACGATATTAGAAATCCACTAAGTGTGATTCACAATGTCACAGAATTATTAAAACTGCGTTATCCAAATAAAGATGAAAAAGAATTATCGTTAATTGAAACTATAGATAAATCGGCTTTACGTATTTCATATCAAATAGAAGACGTATTGAATTTTGTCAGATCTACTGATATTAAAAAAGAGTCTTGTTCAATGCTACAGATTCTAAAAACATGTACGGACAAAATTACATTGCCTGACAATGTCAAGATAATCATGCCTACAAATGATCTTCAAGTGGATTGTGACAAGATAAAATTGGAAATTGTCTTTGAAAACATAATCAACAATGCAATCCAGGCAATTGACGCACATCAAGGTGAAATTACAATAAGGATGAGAAGTGATCTCAATGATGACGTGCTAGAAATTTCGGATTCTGGACCTGGTATACCTCTAGATGTATTGCCACAGATTTTTGAGCCCTTGTTTACAACAAAAAGATCTGGAACCGGTCTTGGATTGCCTACCTGTAAAAATCTGATAGAGCAACATGGATGGGCAATCCAGGTAAAGTTACCTTCCATGTTTGTAATCAAAATACCTCATAGGCAATACGAATAATCCTGTAAAGCAGTTTGTAGACACTCTAGTTTATTACAAATCTTATTTGTGGTGTTTTGCTGGTTGAATTTCAACACTAAGGATTTTAGTTGAATTTGCATCCTCTGTGACGATAAGGGGTCCTGTGATGTGGTGGTTTGATTGATACACCACGTTTACAAATGTCACACCATGATTTCCAGAGTAAAATATGCCTTCATACTGGTAATCACCACCTGTTAAAATTGTCCTTATTAGAACAGATTTTTCTGCCACTGCTTTAGCTATGTCATTTGTGGGAGTTTGCAAGTTAGTAATTGATGAAGGTATGGCATAATTCTGGTCTGCTCGTTTTAATTCCAACTGGAAAATCAGAAAAGATCCGATTATGACTGCTGCAATACCTACTCCTATGTAGAGGTACCAATACTTCATAACTTTCTACTTTGGACTGAGTTTAAATTATTTCCGACATATCTCAAACCTAGATCTTTTCGGTTCTTTGGCATAACAAGAAGATTTATTGTTGATTCTTTGTGTGACTTTTCTATGGATATTGTGGCAGAGATAAAAAAGGGAAACCGACGGGCAATTGCACGCGCCATATCTATAATTGAAAATAACGAGAAAGAGGCCAAATTAATAGTAAAAAAGATCTTTAAAAATTCTGGTATATCCATAAAGATTGGTATCACTGGTCCTGCTGGCGCAGGTAAGAGTACTCTGATAAATAGAACAAGTCTTGAGCTACACAAACTTGGTTACAAGACTGCAGTCTTGGCAATAGATCCTACCAGCCACATTACTGGAGGTGCAATACTTGGGGACAGGGTACGGATGACAGAATCTACAGACTCTGGTACGTATATTCGAAGTATGGCATCAAGGGGTGCAACAGGTGCCATATCTACATCGCTTAGAAACAGTATCAGAATTTTAGAGTATGCAGGATTTAACCCCATAATAATTGAAAGTGTGGGAGCAGGACAGACCGAAGTTGATATTGAAAAAGTTGTAGATATCACAGTTGTTGTCTTTAATCCAAATACTGGAGACAGTATCCAGACCATAAAAGCAGGTTTGACAGAGATTGGTGATATCTATTTGATAAACAAGAGTGACTTGCCTGGCTCAAACCAACTCTTTGACTCTGTACGAGATTTTATTGGCATGTCTGAAAAAAACCCTGTTGTACTGATGGTATCAGCAAAATCAAACAAGGGGGTTGTCGAGTTTGCAAAAAAATTGGAAGATATGATGAAATCAAGGCAGAAAACCAAGGCAAAAGAAGAGGCCTTGAAACTGGATTTGGAACTGCGAGATATTGTTTTAAATAATGTCAAAAGTAAAGTGACAACCATGCTTGACTCGAGTAAATCATATGCTACATATCTGAAAAAAGTTCAATCAAGAAAAATCGATCCATTCGAGGCTGCAGATAAAATATCAAAGGGGCTAGTGTAGCATGGTTACAAAATCTGTCAAGACTGATTCTAATATTACTGTAAAACGATTCTATGATTCCAAAGTAAAACCAAAAAGCAAAACCGAAGAACCTGGAAAACATCCCTACACAAGAGGAATCCATCCTGGAATGTACCGGGATAGACTGTGGACGATGAGGCAATACACTGGTTTTGGTACTGCCGAGCAAACAAATCAAAGATTCAAGTATCTACTTGAGAGGGGCCAGACGGGTCTTTCAATGGCGTTTGACTTGCCAACACAAATTGGTTATGATGCTGATGATTCTCATGCAGAAGGCGAAGTAGGTAAAGTCGGTGTATCTATTACATCTCTAAAAGACATGATGAAGTGCTTTAATGGAATTCCGCTTGACAAGGTAAGCACTTCGATGACAATCAATTCTACTGCATCTACATTACTTGCACTATACATCGCAACAGGAGAAAAACAAGGAGTAGACAGCAAACAACTTAGAGGAACTACACAAAATGATATCCTAAAAGAATACATTGCAAGAAACACGTACATCTATCCACCACGTCCATCTATGAGATTGATTGGTGACATGATTGAATATTGCTCAAAAAAAGTTCCCCAATGGTATCCAATATCAATATCAGGTTATCACATGAGGGAAGCAGGATGTAATGCTGTACAAGAAGTTGCATTTACACTTGCAAATGCAATAGAGTATATCGAGACATGTGTTGATAGGGGCTTGAAAATTGATAGTTTTGCACCACGACTTTCATTTTTCTTTTGCTGCACCAGTGAATTCTTGGAAGAGATTGCAAAATTCCGTGCTGCAAGAAGAATCTATGCCAAAATACTAAAAGATAGATTCCATGCAAAAGACAAGAGATCAATCCAGCTAAAATTCCACGTCCAAACAAGTGGAGAATCCCTTACAGCTCAGCAGCCTGATAATAACATAGTTCGTGTTGCAGTACAATCAATGGCTGCAGTTCTTGGAGGCTGTCAATCACTTCATACCAATTCAAAAGATGAGGCACTTGCATTGCCAACAGAAGCGGCAGTCAAGATTGCATTACGAACCCAACAGATTGTGGGACATGAAAGCGGAATTACAAAAACAGTTGATCCTCTTGCTGGCTCGTATTACGTGGAGAGCCTGACTGATACTATAGAAGCCGAGGCAAACAAGTATCTCAAGAAAATAGACCGAATGGGAGGCTCACTTGCTGGAATAGAACGCGGCTTTTTCCAGTCTGAGATTAGACAAAATGCTTATCGTCTAAAGAAAGAGATTGACGGTGGAGAGCGAGTAATAGTCGGTGTCAATAAATTCACTGATACTACAAAGGATAAACCCGATATCATGAAAATTGATGACAGTATCCAGACACAACAAATGGCACATCTAAAAGAGCTTCGCAGTACTCGTGATAATTCAAAAGTTGAACATGCACTAGAAAAAATGAAGAGTGCGGCAGACAAGGATCAAAATCTCATGCCGTTTATCTTGGATGCAGTAAACAACTATGCCACATTAGGAGAAATAAGTAATACATTCAGAGAAGTCTTTGGAATTTATCAGCCAAAGGAGACATTCTAAGATGCGACTAGACCACGTTGCAATTGCAGTAAATAATTTGGATGAAGCAGTAAAACAATACAAAGAAGCCTTGGGTGTCCATGAAGTTGAATTTGAGACTGTGGAATCAGAAGGTGTTAGAGTTGCAATACTTCATCTAAATAATTCTAGGATAGAACTCATGGAGGCTACAAAAGATGAGAGCCCAATCAAGAAATTCTTGACAACAAAAGGTGAAGGATTACATCACATTGCACTTGAAACAGAAGGGATTGAAAAAGAAGTTGACAGGATGAAAGTATGTGGAATTAGATTTCTTGGTGAAATAAGACCCGGCTCACGTGGAACAAAAATAATATTCATGCATCCAAAATCATTGCATGGCGTATTGGCAGAGCTTTGCTCTCATCCAAAATCCTAGCGTAATATTGAACAATATTGAATTTTAATTCTGATTGTATCTAGTCGACTAGCTTTAGGGCGTCTGATGCAGTAATTATTCCAACTATCTTGCCTTGCTTTGATACAAGAACACATTTTGAATATCTTATCAGGGATACAAGTGTCTTGACTGGTGTGTTATAATCAACAACTGGAGGTCGTGGGTCCATTATCTCTGATATCTTGATCCTTTTTCGTTCAGTCTCATCACTGTCTAAAATGTGTTTTACAATACCGTCTTCTGTTATGACTCCTACTACCTCTTGACCATCAAAGATTGGCATCTGACTGATTGACAATTCTTGCATTTTCTTTATTGCATCCTGCAGTGAATCATGGGCCTTGAGTTTTGCAATTTCCTTACTGCAAATGTCTCCTGCCTTGGTTGAGGACTGGCTTTCTAATGACCATAATATTTCAAATATTTTTCTTGCAGTAGAATAGCTTGGCTGACATCTTCCTGATTCGATTTGGTTAATCATTGATGTGCTAACTCCTGTAAGTGCCGCAAGTTTTTGTTGCGTCATGCCTATCTTCATCCTTGCCTGTTTTATTGATTCAAGTCTTGGCAGCATTATGAGAAATAAAGGCGCGATTCAATATTTCAAGTCTCCTTCATGTTCTTGTAATAAAAATATAAAAAAATTAGATAAAGGCTATTTCAGGCCTACTTTTCGTCCGAATTTTGCTATCACAAAGATAACAATGGAGATTATGAGAAAATCAATCACAACACCGACAAAGTCTCCTATTCCAAACTTTATTCCGTTTCCTACGGGTATGTTGACAATAGCTGTTCGCCAGTCTCCTCCTTCTATGAATGCGCTAGGGATTGGCATGATGAGATCTTGTACCAAGGCAGTTACTACTCTGCCAATTACGGTTCCCATGATGAAACCGATTGCCAGTCCTAAAACTCCTGCCTTGCCGATGAATTCTTTGAATTCTGCAATTACTCCTTTTGGTTCTGGAGCTGGTGGTTCGGGTTTTGGTGTGAGAGCTTCTCTAATCTTCTTTAGTTCTTCAAGTATGTCGCTTTCTAAGACCATGTGTTGAAGACTATGAACATGTATTTATCAATCTACTTTAAAACAAAAAATCTAAATTATTTTTTGGTAAACGCCAATGCAAACTCTTCTATTGCTTTTTCCCAGTCCTTTGCTTTTACAATGCCACTTGCAACAAGTATTCCTTTTGCTCCAAGCTTTAATGCTTGTGATACATCTTCTCCTGAAACAATTCCTGCACCGCATAGTAGCTGGGTAGAATTGTTTGCATTCTTTACTGCCTTGACTGCTTCTGTTATGACTTCGGGTTTTTCTTTGGAGACTGCTTTGCCACTGCCTATTAGCTCTGGAGGTTCTATTGCAATATAATCTGGATTAAATTTTGAATACATCCATGCCTCATTTACATCTTGTACGCAGACAATTGATGTCATGTCTAGTTCTCTGAGTCTGATTACCATGTCTTCAATCTCATTTGATGGTATTCTGTGTTCACTGTGATTTATGAGAGCACCTGCGATTCTGGATTTTTTTACAATCTCTGGTACCACAAAGCCTGTTGTACTACCAGCCTTTGAGTTGTCAAGATGTTGTGCATATACATTGGATGAAACATGAGTCATCTCTGACATGAGATGTTGGGGAGGGCAAACAACAATTTTTACACCATGTTTTTTTGCAATCTTTGCAGCACTCTTTGTCAGACGTGTTGACTTTGTACTAGTTGCAATCTCATCATAATTTTTAAAATTGATAACAAACATTTGTCTTTTCTAAAAAATATTACAGTTGCCCATATATCAAGAGATCTTGGAAAATTCTTATACTATATTCAATTGGGTAGTTTATGCCACTCTCAGAAAAGTCGCTTTCTTTACTGAATCGTCTTGTAACTATTGATTGCAATGGGACGCTTGGCAGAGAACAAGATGATCTTATTCGGGATACGCTTGCTCAAGTTCTCTCAAATGGAGATATTTACAAAATTGATGACATTGAAAAATGGCTAGATGCAAATCACGTAACAAATACTGTTGTATCTGAAAGGATTCTAAATGTGGCACACTATCAAAAAGCAAAACATGATGCTAAAAACCCGTTAAAAATGGCACATGATGATGATAGTTGTGGATGCGGCGGAGATTGTTAACTACTTTTTAATTCCTAATGTTCTGTTCTTTAGACTAAGGTAGATGTTGTGACATTTGCGGCATCTTGATGCACTAATAGGATTTTTTGCCCCACATGAAAAACAGACTTTAAAGTGAAGTCTAGCCTTCTGTGCTATTGATTTTTTCAGTGGATCTGTTATAGGCATTTTCTATTTCTCCAATTTCCTGCTATTTGATTCTACCTTTTTCGAGTTTTCCTGCAAGAAGCATGGGTACTTCGGCAGGTCTCTTGGCAACTGGTACATTTGCCTTGGCATACATGGACACCTTTGATTCTGCAGATCCATAATTTCCATAAACAATTGCACCTGCATGGCCCATCCTCTTTTCTTTTGGTGCTGCTCTTCCTGCAATGTATGCAACTACTGGTTTGTCAAATTTAGTGTCAATGATGTGCTGTGCAAGCATCTCTTCTGCATCTCCTCCAATTTCGCCTACTACAACAATTCCGTCAATATTTGGACCGTTTCTTATGTTATCAAATGCCTGAATTAATGGTGTACCGTTGATTGGGTCTCCGCCTATTCCAAAACACATGCTTTGGCCAAAGTTTGCAATGGACAAGTTGTGTGAAACTTCGTACATCAAAGTTCCACTTCTTGAAATTACTGCGATTCTTCCTTCTTTGAAAGGCATTGCTGGCATGATTCCAATCTTGATTATTCCTGGGATGATGATTCCTGGAGTATTTGGACCTACAACAATTGCATCTTTTTTCTTTGCCAATTCTACAATTGTCATTGCGTCTTTTACTGGAACATGTTCTGGTATTGC
>DATEZN010000259.1:0-2747 GCA_035255545.1 Nitrosotalea sp.
TCAACTGTAATCTATGAAGGAAGTGCACAAGAAGCAGTAAGGTTGTTTCCTGCAAACATTAACGTTGCAGCACTTCTTAGTCTTGCAGGGATTGGCAGTGAAAAGACTAGGGTCAAGATAATTGCAGACCCTGATACTGACAAGAACACTCATGAAATACTGGCCGAAGGAAAGTTTGGCAAGTTTTCAATCAAGGTGGAAAATGTGTCCAGTCCAAGCAACCCCAAGACAAGCAGGCTTGCAACCCTTGCTGCAATAGAGTGTCTCAAAAAGATTTGTGGTACTCCTTTGAACATTGGCACCTGATTGGTAAATTTTGCCGTCTGGATCGATTATTGCCGATAAATTTGTCAACATCATGACGCTTTAAAGATGAATCAATCCCAGTAAATTCGTACATGGATATCAAGTCAGAAATACTAAAACTCAAAAAAGAAAAAGATGTACTCATTCTTGCTCATAATTACCAGTTGCCAGATGTACAAGATGTTGCAGATTATGTGGGAGATTCGTTAGGACTCTCAAGACAGGCTGCAAAGACTGACCAAAAAACAATTCTTTTCTGTGGAGTTCATTTTATGGCAGAAACTGCTGCAATAACATGTCCTGATAAAACCGTACTAATTCCAGATCTTGGAGCTGGATGCTCACTTGCAGATACCATAAATGCTGACGAATTGAGAAAATGGAAGTCAGAGCATCCACAAGCAATTACGGTGGGCTATGTCAATACATCGGCAGAGGTCAAGGCAGAACTTGATTATTGCTGCACATCCTCTAATGCTGTAAATGTTGTAAAGTCTATTCCAGAAGACAAGGAAATTTTATTCTTGCCCGACATGTTTCTTGGCTCATACGTTGCAAAGATGACAAACAGAAGTAACATGTTCATCTGGGCAGGTGAATGTCATGTACATGCAGGTATTCGTTCTCAAGACGTTCAAGAAAAACTCAGAGAACATGCAAATGCTGAATTTTTAGTTCATCCTGAATGTAGTTGTACATCTTCAGTAATGTATGATGTTGCATCCGGTGATTATGGTTCAAGACAAGTCCAGATTCTATCCACTGAAGGAATGATGAACCATGCTAAAAATTCTCCATCAAAGGAATTTGTAGTGGCAACAGAGACTGGCATATTGTACAGGATGCAAAAACAAAATCCTGATAAAAAATTCATACCAATGTCTGAGAATGCAATATGTCGATACATGAAAATGATTACACTAGAGAAAGTGTATGCATCATTGCAAGAAAACAAGTACCAAGTCAAAGTTCCAAAAAATATAGCAGAAAAGGCTCATCTTGCAATAGAGAGAATGCTTGCAATCAACTGATTTCTAGGCTTAGATCAAGACCTGTGACTGCGCTTGTCAGTCTTCCAATTGATATCATGTCTACTCCTGATCTTGCATATTGTGCTATGTTTGAGTGATTTATTCCGCCTGATGCCTCTATCTTTACTCGGTCTCGCAAGCCAAGACGCTTGAGTTCGCCGATTATTTTTTTTATTTTTGATGGCGACATGTTGTCTAACATGATTATCTGTGCGCCCTCTATTGATGCGGTAATGGCATTCTCTAGGCTCTCTACTTCAACCTCGATTTTTTCATGTTTTAGTTTTGCACGCTTGATCAATTCAAAAAGAGAGTCTGATACTGCGATATGGTTGTCCTTTATCATGACCATTTGGTCAAGGGACATCCTGTGTTTGTGTCCTCCACCCATGGCTACTGCATCTTTATCAAATATTCTAAGGCCGGGTGCTGTCTTTCTTGTAGAGTACAATCCTACTTTGGGGTTTGCAGAGTGGATTTTTTTTACATATTGGTTTGTCTTGGTTGCAATGCCGCTCATTCTTGACATTAAATTTAACGCAGTTCTCTCACATGATAATACTGGATAAGTATCACCTGAAATTGTCATTATCTTTTGATTTGGAGTTATAGTCTGTCCATCTTTTTTGTGTATTGTAACTTTACATCCTCTTGATGAAAAGATTTCTTTTGCATAAGAAACTCCTGCTACTATTCCACTCTCACGAGATATTATAGTTGCAGTAATTTTCTTTCTTGGGAGTAATTTGCTTGTAATGTCGCCACTTTTGATATCTTCGGCAAGAAATCTTTCTAGTTGTTTTTTTGCACTTGATTGCAACCTATGTTACCTTGAGTGCATACTTGCCTTTCTCTTTTATTCCAAGAGATTTGGCAACAAGAGAATTTGTTGGGTCTACAACAAGAACTGAACTACTCCAGTCTGGGCTAAGGTCTGATGATTTGCATATTGGACATACTTTACCAACTGTTACATACTTGCATTTGCGACACGCCAATTCTCTTACCATTTTCTATCACTTGGACTCCGCTGTTTTTTTACTCTTCTCTGGAGCTGCAGCGGCGGTTTTACTTTTCTCTGGAGCTGCAACAGCTGGTGCTTTGGCTTTTTTAATTTCTTCTTCAATCCATTCGTCTGCACCCAAGAATGGTTGTCTGCATGTAATACCGACCTTCATGGCGGCAGTCTTGCCAATTGACACTGCGGTAATTCTTGCACGAAGTGTTGTTCCAATTTTCATTGTTCTTCCACTCTGGTTTGCAAGTATCATGCCAGATTTGACATCGCTCTTGAGATAGTCGTCCATAATTTGTGACAAGTGTAATAGCGCATCTGTTGCACCAATTCTGACAAATGCTCCAAAGTCTGTAATCTCGACAATTTCTCCACGGACGATTTCCTGGAGTTTT
>DATEZN010000260.1:0-2351 GCA_035255545.1 Nitrosotalea sp.
GTGTGAAAGGATCGGTCAAGGCAGTACAAGCAATTCTTGGAAATGAATTGAGAAGATTGCTGAGCTGAGCCAAAATTGATAAGCAAGGTATAAATTCGGTAGAAATCGACTTTTTATCATGTCATCAACGATAGTATTACCGGTGTGTAGTTCTTGTCACAGACCAATAATGCCTAACGACAAGTGTGTAAAATTCAATTGTCCAAACTGTGGCTCGCTGTTGCTCTGGAGATGTGAAAGTTGCAGAGAAGCAGCTAGAGTATACAAATGCAATTCATGCACATTTGAAGGACCTTAAAAATTGGCACGACTCTCACTTAGAGCAAAAATTCTTCCAACTGGAATTGAGATAAATCTAGACGATCTTGCAAAAAAGATCAGTTCATCATTAACCGAAGGTATAACACTTTCAAAATATACAAAAGAGCCCCTTGCTTTTGGCCTCTATTTCATTAGTGCAGAGTTTGCCCTAGACGATAAGGAAGGTCAAATGGATTCTCTTGAAAATGCAATACGTGGAATCGAAGGAGTTGGAGAATTCGAAGTGCTAGGCTTGAGCAGAACATCTGTTGATATGAAGTAGGTGCCCAAATGGTAAAAAAAGACGAACTGCTACAAATGCGGGTCGGCGAAGCAAAACAAAGAGACGTTGGAAAAAGACGAGCAAGAATAGAACCAGAGGCAATGGAATTTTTAAAAGTTGAAGCAGGTGACATGGTTGAGATCATTGGAAAAAGATCAAGCTGTGCAGTAGTTTGGCCTGCAGATGATGACAACAAGACACCAGATGTAATTCGAATAGACGGTCAGACAAGAAAGAATGCAGGAGTTGGAATCAACGACTTGGTAAATGTGAAAAAAATAACTGCCAAGCCTGCAAAGACTGTTACTTTGATGCCAGTAAACGGAAATGTTACAGTTGACAAGGAATTTACAGATTTTGTAAAAAACAGACTGCGCGGATTACCTCTTTCTGAAGGCGATGAGATATCAGTTATGATTCTTGGAAATTCCATGGATTTCAAGATTCACAAAATATCACCAAAAGCTGTTGTAAAAATAGAACGAAGTACATCAGTTACCATACTTACTGAAACATCAATTGATAAAAAAATCAGAGTTACATTCGATGAGATAGGCGGTCTTAAAACACAGACAAAAAGAATGCGTGAAATTGTAGAGCTGCCATTAAAACATCCCGAAGTTTTCACAAGACTCAACGTAGAACCACATAGTGGAATATTGTTGTACGGCCCTCCAGGATGTGGAAAGACATTGATTGCCAAAGTTCTAGCTAGTGAATCAGAGGCTAACTTTTACTCTATCAACGGTCCAGAAATAATGAACAAGTATTACGGAGAGACAGAGGCAAGACTACGAGATATCTTCAAAGAGGCAAAAGAAAATTCGCCAAGTGTAATATTCATTGACGAAATTGATGCAATCGCACCAAAAAGAGAGGAAGCATACGGAGATGTGGAAAAAAGAGTAGTGGCCCAACTCTTGGCCTTGATGGACGGTCTCACAGATAGAGGAAATGTCATAGTACTTGGTGCAACAAACAGACCAGAAAGTGTAGATCCTGCCTTGCGAAGACCGGGCAGATTTGACAGAGAGATTGAGATTACAGTACCAAATGCAGATGGTAGACTAGAGATACTACAAATCCACACACGCGGTATGCCGCTTCAAGATGTAGACCTCAAAGTACTTGCTGCAGAATTACACGGATACACGGGAGCAGACATCAAATCATTATGCAGAGAAGCTGCAATGAAAGCCCTCAGAACATTCTTGCCAGAGATTGAAAATGAAACTGAAAAAATCGCACCAGAGATATTACAAAAAATGATGATAACATTGCAGGACTTTTACGATGCAATGCACGAGATTGTACCTACTGCCATGCGTGAATTCTACGTTGAGAGTCCAAAAGTATGGTGGAGAGAAGTAGGCGGACTGGATGATGCAAAAAGAACGCTAGAGGATAATTTGATAACCGCAATAAAAGAACCGGCTAAATTCCAAAAGATGGGAATCAAACCTCCAAAGGGCGCATTATTGTACGGTCCATCAGGATGTGGGAAGACATTGCTTGCACGAGCTCTTGCAACAGAGAGTGGTGCGAACATGATACTTGTAAGAGGACCAGAGATATTATCAAAGTGGGTTGGAGAATCAGAAAAAGCAATAAGAGAAATTTTCAGAAAAGCCAAGACATCATCACCGTGTATAATAATATTTGATGAACTTGATTCACTTGCTAGATTCAAATCAAATGAAGAGGGAGGAATTGGAGAGAGACTACTCAGTCAGCTTCTCACAGAGATGGAAGATGGAGGAGCTTCAAG
>DATEZN010000261.1:0-2910 GCA_035255545.1 Nitrosotalea sp.
CGTAATATTTGGATCCGTGTTAATAGTCACAGCACATTATGTCTATAAAAAAAATAGTTCAAAAAAAGATAAGAACTAACTCTCTCATTGTATGCTTGAATTAACCAAAACATAGTTGGAGTAGTTATGATTCATGTAAAAAAAATCAGATTCAAGTGCGGTTGTTCTGAGGGATTGACCCCTAGAACTTCCGCTTGTAGAGAATCTGCAATATTGATTGTATATCTGAATAGAAAAGATTGTGTTTGTTTATTGTAAAATAACTGTCTGGACTATGGTGGAAAGTATGTTTGAACTAAACACACTATTGGATATATTCGCCTGATGTACAAACACTTCAAGTAGAAACCGTGGAATACCAAACCATGTAGAGTGGTGAGTCTGCATCCACGGTCTCTATATGTTATGGCGCGTTATTTACTAGCAAGTTAACAAACACATTATATAATCTCAAGATGGATCGATTATTGAAAATGAGCCAAATTTCGGTATTGTCTTTTATTGTATCTACTATTACTGTAACTGATGAAACTTTGCATAACCTTAACCTGTCAAAGCCGAGTTTTGCAGATATTTTGCACTGATTGAAATGATTCCAATATTTAAAAAAATTCTAAAGACTGACAGGAAATCAATCATTGGACTTGTTCTGTTGTTATCTCCTTATGTTGTAGGTGTGCTGACTCGTCAATCTGCCTCAGTCACTGATACACTTCAAAAACGATTTCCAACATGTGACAGTTTCATTCATGGACTTTGTATTCCTACAGTGTATGTCCCTATTCATCTGTGGATTGGTTATCTAGTTATCAACATGACTTCATTTCTGTTAAGCGCCTCACTGTTCATCATTGGTTTCTTTCTTGTAAAGAGAAAATCTTAGGTTGTACGCTGACAGGTCACATTAGAATTAGTATTTTCTGAATCAAGTCAATTCCACGTTTTTCATTCTAGTTTGATCTTGTGATATCAAAAATATTGTTCAAGAACTATGTTCACTAATGGATAAATACTCAGAAGAAAACGAAGCATATTGAATAATTTAAAACTTTTAGGATTTATTGCAATGATTTTTCTTGTAGGTTCAATATTTGCTAGTCAAGCAAGTGCACAATATCAATCTCAATCAGGTACACCACGTTCATTTCAGGGTCAACGTACTCCGGTGAATGGCACATATGTAAATTCTAACTATGGATTTCAAATAACACTTCCAGATGGATGGTCAGGTTTTGAGATGAAACGAACTTCAGGAGCCACTTCAGTTATGGCAGCTCCTGGAGGATATACAATGCAACCAGGTGGAACTCGCCCTGCTGCCTCACTTATGATAAACATTGAATCAAAAAGCACAAACCCAACTCCTATGCTCATGTCACAGCGTATGTCACAAAACATGACATGCAACAATGATTCTAATCTAGTTAAAACCATCAACGGTCTAAGTATTACTGAAGTTGTTGTAGATTGCTCAGGTGCTACTAACACCTTGAAAGCAAAGTATGACATTGCTCAAACCAACTCTTCTTACATCGTAATTGGATATAGATCAAGTGCAGCAAATTATGATTCGCAAGTTGCAGCATTTGATACTGCAGTTGGCACTCTTCAAGTTTCAAATGCACTAGGTGCACCAGCAATACCTGAATTTCCAATTTCAATCGTGGCTGTAATCACAGTTGTCATGATAGGAACAGTTGTAATATTTGGAAGATTGCAACTGATACCTGGTAGCGTTTAGGATTTTTCTACTCTGTCAAATCAAGAAACTTGGATTATTTTTGACACATTTTCTGTTTTGCAGAAAAATGCAATACATTTGTCATGGTACATGATTAATAATCAAGTCCGTGGTGTGCTGGACTAGTATCTTATGTTTATTTCTTTTATAGTGTTCTGAAATTTTTGAAGTTCATAAAAAAACTTGATTCCCTTTTCTGTAGTGGTAAAAATGTACTTGGTTTTGATCCGGCTAGTTTCTATCATGCCTATGTCAATGAGTTTCTTACAGTTACGCATGACTGCATCATGTGATAGATTTGCTTTTTGGGATATTTTTGATATGAGTATGCCATCTATGCCTGCATCAGTGCATGCCTGAAGAATATCATAAGTTATACCAAGTGAAGTTCGGTAGTGATGTTTTGGGAACTGTATACTTGGTTTAATGTTGTTTAGAGTATCTGTTGATGCCACTGAAACCTGTTTTGGTGCAATCTTGCTATTATGTGTGATCGATAAATTTTACCTGAAAATATTACATGTTACTGCAGTGAGTCAAATTTAATAACACACATCATGTACTTACAGTTCCAAAATATGATGATATCATATTACTTGGTATCTGATAAAAGAGTTAAAATGTTTTTTTGTAGTTTTTCACTAGAACCTTGTTATCTATAATTCTGAGGTTAGTCTTATGAAAGATAATCCTAACATCATTCCATGCGGTTATGGTGTACGTAATTGCACGTTAGACTTTCCAGTCTAGAAGAAGCGGTGTGACTCCGACTTGACCGCACCAAAATATTTCGCCACATGTTTTTGTTAGTGGTCATTATTTTTTCAATTAATTCTTGATATGAAAAAATGTATCAATCTTACAGAATATTCCTAGCATATCCAGATAGATTATGTGATACCAGATATGATGTTGGTAAGACTAGTTACAAGAAAACATGAAATATTTACAAGACAATTTCTTGCCCTGTCTTTTGCTGTTATCATGTTGTTCTCATTTGGGATGCTATCGCATGCAGTATATGCATCTGCAACATATTCTATAACTCAGACCAAATCCGGTCTTGTTGCATCTGATCCATTGGATAACCAGTCAGAAACAAAACAACAGGTCTTGTCAGATACAAGATACTGGAATTATTATGGAACTGCAGTATCTGAAAAAAATAC
>DATEZN010000262.1:0-3748 GCA_035255545.1 Nitrosotalea sp.
GTATACACCGTTTTGCAAGTCCTGACAAACGGTTTTGAGCCCCAAAATATTCAATCTCTCAAGAAACTGTTAGGTTATGACTATCAAATGACATTGGTGTCACAAAAACAGATTCGCAAATAATAAAAGATTGAAGACGCATGTTAGACGAGTTGTTAAGAAGATCAGTTTTACTAGTAATTCCAATCTTATCTGGAATCTTGTTTGCATCACCGTTATTTCTCGTAGCACATGCACAAGAAACTAGTCCAGTGCAACAAGTGACACAGAGTGGTGTGACCATGCAGTTTTCGTTTTCTCCATCAAGTCCAAAAATCAATGATTATACCACATTGATGTTTTCCATGATAAACTCTACAACTGGAAAACAAGTGCAGAATTACATTGGATCAATTACCATAGGCAATGTAGCTGGTTTTACTGGCGGAAGTGGGTATTACAACTTTAGCAAAATAGCAGTAACAAACGGGAATTTTTCAGTAAATTACGCATTTCCAAATGACGGTACATTTCCAGTATTTTTCCGCGCAGATTATCCCACATCAAGTTATGGATCAAGCGGCCTAATTACAGTAGGAGTGTTCCAAGTGTTTGTTCCTGCACAGGCACCTCCTATTGACAATACCATGATTTACGTTGGGATAGTTGTTGCAGCTGGAGCGATTGGGGGAACTATAATCTTTATGAAGAGGAAAAAGCCTTCCAGTTAGTGATTATCAAATCTAAATTTAGTCAGTTATGAAACTTTAGAAAGTATGTGATTGACATTTAATTTTTCACATATTCAAAATATGCCAGAAAAAATCAATGCACACACAAACATAGTTTTAATTTTAAACAAAAAATTTGTAATGAGTTGGCCCTATCCACGTATAAGGTCAGCCCATGATTTTCGCTCTTCCATGGGGACGCTATGAGGTCTTCCCTCCGCCTTTTCCTTTATCAGATCAGCTGCCATCTCGGCTTCAACTTGTAGCTCTTCCTCGATTCTTCCCGAGAACAAGCCAGCTGGGCCAGATATTTTGTAGCTCATACTGATCTCCAATAGAGTAGAGTTTCCCATCGCACTCAAAAGAAGATCCTTTGTTCCAGTTATCAGACCCTTGGTCCAAAGTACATGCAATTCTCCTTTGGGCACAAGTGTAATCTTTTGTAGGCACTTGTCGGTCTTGCCTATTACGACTTCTCGAACAATCTCACCTTCTTTCTTTGAGATGTTTCTAATTTTTTTTGTCAGGTTCCAGAACTTGGGATCATCGTCAACCTTTGATACCACGTCGTACACCTTTTCTAAGGGTGCACCAATCTGTATCCTGACTTTTATGTCTACCATGTTATAGTATTAGTGATTCTTGAATAAATCATGTCTGTATACATTGTAAGACGATTGTATTACAAGTACAAAGAATTTTTCATTTGCATCATTTCTTAAATATTTAGAAATTAATCATACATCATGGAAGAGCCATACAGTAACAAGAAAAAAACATCTACTATTACGTTCAGATTTGATTCAGAACTCATAGATAGATTACACAAAGAGGCTACAAATCATCAAGTAAATACCAACACACTTGCAACCCAAGCTTTGAAAAGATTCCTTGAATGGGATATTTACCAATCAAGAATAGGCTTGGTCAATCTTAACAAATCAGTGTTTACAAAAATTTTTGATGGACTGAGTGAAAAGAAGGTAATAGAAATTGCATCAGTTGGAAAAGACGAAATGCTCGATATTGCAATGTTCATGAAAGGAGAGACAAATATCATTTCCTTCATGTCATGGTTTGAGATGCAAATGATCAACTCTTCGGTTCAGGTAAGTCACATGTCTGACAAAGGCATGCACACATTTGTTATGAAACATGAGATTGGTAAAAACTGGTCACTATACAACAAAACAATCTTGGAATTGATATTTGCAGAATTGTTCCACAAAAAAATCGACATCAAATATGACAAGAACATGTTCGCACTTAGATTCTCAGAATGATTTGAAAATAAAACCAAACTCCAGTTTCAAGACCGCTGAACAAGAGTCAGATAGTGCAAGTTTTGCATGTATGAAACAAGCCAAGACATGATTTCACCGGTGTACTAGTAGACTAGTTTAACCTCCGTGCACACATGCTTTTTTCACAGAAAGAGGCGAATACCTTTTATTCCAAGACAATTCAAATATTAAAAATGTCCAAAAAGATGCTAGTTTTTGCAGCTTTGTTTTCTATTGCCTTATCCATGACAATAACACAAGAAGCAAGCGCACTAACCATGGGCGTAGGCGAACATGAGGGTATCACATCAAATTGGAATCCAAACAAAGTCTGTGGCAATCATGTCTGCCAACCAGGAGAAAATACTAAATGGTCATCAGCTGTATCAGCATCACAACGTCAAGGTCCCGGTAAAGCTACAGGGGCACAATTTGGATTTGTTGTAATGCATCAAATAGTTGTAAACTATCTAGCAGAACCAAGAGATGTAAATCAGTACACTTGGATCAATTCAACTATGCCAATGCAGACAAACATGAACTCAACTGGATCAATGCCGTCAAGTATGAATTCAACTGGATCAATGCCAGCAGGCAATTCCACAGGATCAATGCCATCAAGTAATTCTACCAATTCAATGCCAACAAACACAAATTCAACTGGATAAAAACAGACATTTTTATTTTAAAGGCAAATCCTGACAAAAACACAACCCAATATAGAAAAGCAGATCTAAAGTTAATGTTAAATTGGCAGGTTTGACTCAATTTCGTAATGACAGAGTTTGAAGAGTTTGCATATGCCCTTTTAGATCAGCTTTCAGTTGAAATAAACGAGGAAAAAGAGATAACAAACTCAGAGTCAAAATCCAGTCAGGCGTTTGCTGGAAAAATAAAGTTCGAAGACATTGAATCTATTTGCAATAGACTATTTTTGGACATGTCAAAAAAGATATCAGAATTTACAGGAATTCCAGTATCTCAGACAAGAGTAGAGTTTCCAGAACTTGTCGAGTTCAAGCGCCTCAAAGGACGCAAGGTGTATCCCACAAGAGAATCTACAGAGTTTGTAGATGAGCTCTTTACAGCAATTGCACATGAGGATGTTCAAAAAATAGCAGCACTTGCAGAAAATCAGACCTTTAGATATCTAGTCTATTCCACGTATGCAAAAGGGTACATCTCACAGATATCCACAACATATGGCGATTTTTACGAATCTGCAATATACCTAAACAAGTTCATTCTATCAAGTTACCCCAAGATAATACTACACAAGCAAGGTGAGCCCTACGAGTCAAAATTCGATCAAGTAAACTCTGGATATATTGGAGCCTTGAAAATGACCATCCTTGAGGAACAAATTCATTCAATACAAAATAACTTGTACAACATAAACAAAAATGCAGTATCTGAAGTAAATGCAATCAACGAAGAGCTTGCAAAAATAATCTTGGGCCTTGATGATATCACTACAAAAAACCTTTACAATTATTTACAGTTACCTGAAGTTCCAGATGAATATCCAGTAGCAAAGAGGGCAAATCTATTTTTCATATTAAATCCAGACAATTTCATAGTTCAAGTCTTGGGCCCAGATGTGATGACATTTACCAAGGTAACAGTCGATCCCAAAATCTTGGAGATGATTCCACAACTTCTTGACATTTACCAGAGATGGTTAAAACCAATCCAGGCACATCATGCAGCATTTACAACAATGGAAGGAATGGCAGAATTTGCAGTAAAAAATAT
>DATEZN010000263.1:0-3264 GCA_035255545.1 Nitrosotalea sp.
AAGCAACACATTAAATATGATTTATTGAGCAAGTTTCTCATGTTTGCAAAAAAAGGCTGGAAAGAAGGAGACCATGTATTTGCATCCAAGCCAAATGGTGAACATAGGGATATTGTTGTAGGAATTGTAACGGGTGTGGAAAATTCCAACATAGGAGTTAATGGAATGATAATAAATCCTGTAGGCTTGAAGAATAAAGTATCTCAAGGAAAAGCTGGTCCTCAATCACTAGAACTTCTCAAGAATCCAAATCCGAAAGAATGCATATTTGCTTTGATCTATAGAGTAGAACACAATAATTTTACTGGAGTTTTTGATATCAACGCTGATCATGTTGAAAAAATACACAAAAACATTCACAATATTATTTCTGGTTGGGTTAGAGAATCCATCCCTGAGTTGATTAACAATGTACTTTCTCTGCCAGTTGGTGCAGAAAAGGAACAGGCAAAGCGAGTCTTAAAACAAAGAATGGATACGCTTTATGACAAGGACTTGAAGAAATACATGTATTCGATCTGTCGGGGTCTTAAAATCTTAAACTAGCGAAATCATTTTAGATTTATTTTTTCTACGCCTCCATAGTTTTATATTATGCCTCTTGCAAAATTTGTTCATCATGGAATACGTATACGCTGCGTTGCTTTTGCACAAACAAAAGAAGGAAATCAACGAAGCAAATATTGCTAATGTTGTAAAGGCTTCAGGTGCTGAAGTTAATGAAGCACAAGTGAAAGCACTTGTTGCTGCACTAGCAGATGTAAACATTGAGGAAGCAATAAAAGCTGCCCCAGTAGCAGTTGCTGCACCAGCAGCCCCATCAGGTGGAGGCGCATCAGAAGGAAAGAAAGATGCTGAGCTACCATCTGCAAAGACCGAAGAACAGGCAATGGAAGGCCTTTCTGCACTATTCGGTTAAAACTGTAATCTATCCCTTTTTTGTAATTTCTTAAACATTATTTACTATAGTTCTGGTTACTGTATTATTTGATTGAACTATCATCTCCAATTCAAACTATTGTACTGATATTGGATTTGTTTGGAACAATGGCTTTTGCAGTTACTGGTGCATTCAAGGCAATTGAACACAAAGCAGACATTGTGGGAATAATAATTCTTGCAACCATTACTGGTGTAGCTGGCGGTACTATACGAGACATAGTGCTTGGACATTTTCCACCACGTTCTATATCTGATCCAAATTATGTAATAATTACAACTGTTACAGGTGTCATCATATTCTTTCTTTATCCTAAAATGCAAAAACACTGGAATTTGTTTTTAAAATTTGATGCTCTTGGATTGGGTGTATTTACTGCCATCGGGGCAACTCTGGCATATCAATTGTTTGGAATGAATTTTCTGGCTATGGCTATGGCTGGAATGGTGACAGCTGTAGGGGGAGGAATTTTGCGAGATATGTTTGTAAATGAAATACCGATGGTTTTTGTCAAAGAGCTATATGCATCAGCAAGTTTCCTAGGAGTTGTCGTTTTTTACACTCTCTTAATGGTGCAACTTCAAATCGAAGTGGCAACAATTGGCGCAATATTGGTTACAACTATGCTACGTTTAGTTGCCATGAAATACAATTGGAATCTGCCCAAAGTGCGCTAAAATATTACTTGCTAGTCTATTGGAGGCTGTAGCCCTTTAGTTTGTCTGATAATGCTTTTGCCTGTCCGTGTGCTCTCTGTATTGTTGCTTCTTTGGTGTCATCTGTAAGGAAACCTGCTTCTATTGCAAGTGATCTTGCTTGTTGAGCAGCCTTGCCAAGTATCATGTTGACGTTTTCTTTAGTTACATATCCTATCTCTATGGATAACGCTAGTGCTTCTTGGTGTGCTTGAGCAAATGCAGTCCTGTACTGTTCTACGTCGACTGTTAGTTCTTCTTGATTGTAAACTACCTTGTCTTCTAAAGCCGAGTTTAGTACTATGCCTGCCTCTACAGCCTTGACATCAAGTTTACTCAATAAGGTGGCCAATTTTCCAGATATGGTATCTCCTTTCTTTGCTGCTACCGAGTCTTTTGTTATCCAAACAGTTCCTTGATCAATCTTAGTTGATACTCCAGCTTCTTTGAAATCTGTAAGAATTGGTCCTGGGGTAATTCCAGTGTTACCAGCTTTTATGACTACATCTATGCTTGCCTTGTCTCCACCTCTTGCTGCCATCATTACTTTATTTTTGCCAAGTAGAATGTTTAGTTTGATTGGGCTCATGTTTGTAAACATCAATACACATTGACCAACTAGATTTGCTGCAAGTTTTTCAATTCCAGGAATCTTTAGTGTAGAAAGTGATTTTTGTGCAACTTTATCTTTGATGCTAACAATTTCTACTTCTCCTTTGAATTTTTTTCTTAATGGTAATAATTGTGAAGATCTTACTTTTTCCATTCTGACAAGTGCTACGACATTGTACTTGTTTGGTAACTCTTGTAATTGTTGGTACATCTGAGTTTTCTTTTGAGGATACGTTGTTCTGTTTTGGTGCATATTACTTTGTTCCTGGTTGTATTGGTTTGATGATCTTTCCCATACTGGTCTTGATCATTATTTTCTTGATGTTTTTATCTCCACTTGGTAATTTCTTTTCGATTGTACCGATTACTGCATGAGCATTTGCAACTAAATCTTCATCAGACATTGTTTCATCGCCTATCTTACATGCTAGAGAAAGAGAATTTTTCAGTCTCACTCTGATTGATGATCTAAATCTTTCCAATATTGAATCAATTGGGGCATTAAATGGAAGTGGTGTTGGCATCTTTCCTCTAGGACCCATGAATTGACCCAATGTCTTACCGACATTTGCCATCACTGAAGTATCTGCAAGGAAAAAGTCATAACCATTGATTAATTTGCGAGACTCTCTTTTGTTTGATCCCATCTGTGTTACTTGTGCACTGTCTACTACCAAGTCTGCATTTGCGCTCTTCGCTTTTACACCGAGATCTCCTGATGCAATAACGCATATTGAAGATGAATGGTTCATTTTTTTTGGTAACTGAACTGTCTCATTTATCGCAAATCCTTTCTTTACATCGATATCTCTGAAAACCATGATTAGCTCTACTGCCTGCTTGAATTTTCTCTCCTTTGTGCTCTTTTTAGCATCCGTTATCATTTGAGCTATCTGGGACTCGGTAATCATTACGAAAGCATTCTGATTTGCCTATTTAAAATCCTTTAGCGACAAAATCCTTCGAGAATTATATAATTGTAAAAATTTCTTGTAATGATACTAGTCTTGAAATAAG
>DATEZN010000264.1:0-5084 GCA_035255545.1 Nitrosotalea sp.
AAAACATTTGCGCTCAAGATTGCAAACACATACAGAAAACTTGCAAAAAGATATCATTGGAACATAGTAAACGCATCGCAAGAAAAAGCAATAGTTCATCAACAAATAAGGGATATGGTATCAAAACATATCAGATGAAAACGATATGACAAAAAAATATCTCCAGATAGTAGATCCGATTCATGATTTTATCACTGTATATCCTCACGAGTTGAAACTGATAGACTCTCCAGTATTTCAAAGGCTTCGAAGGATACGACAACTTGCTGGTGCACATCTTGTTTATCCTGGTGCACAACATTCAAGGTTTGAGCATTCGCTTGGAACCATGCACATCGCAGGCCAGGCAGCAACTGTGCTCAGAGACAAGGGATATCTTGACGCAAACGATTCTGAAAATATACGAATGGCAGCATTGCTGCATGATGTTGGTCACGGACCATTCTCACATCTGTTCGAAGAGGTTTTACAAAAAAAGAAAAAAAACTCTCATGAAGACATTGGACAAAGAATCATACTGGAATCAGAAATTGGCGATATAATAAAAAAATCAGGATTTGACAAGACATTTCTTGCCAAGCTGGCATTTGGAAATTCCAAATATCAATTCATGAATGAAATAATCTCTGGCGGACTGAGTGCAGACATGATGGACTATCTTTTACGTGATGGTTATTTCACGGGTGCAGAGCATGCCAAAGTGGATTTTATGAGAATAATCCACTCACTTGATGTTTATGACAAGAAACTTTCACTTGACAAGTCTGCTTTACACTCTTTTGAGTCCATGATGATATCGAGATACCAAATGTTCAAGGCAGTATATTTTCACAAGACTGTACGCTCTGCTGAAGTAATGCTGATACAATCTATGGTGCTTGCAGACAGCGAACCTGGGCTTACCACTGATGATGTGGAAAACTATGTCCAGATGACAGACGAGCTTGTCATATCCAAGCTTGTATCACTTGAGCCAAAAAATACAGATCTCAGAAGGGCAAGGCAACTTGCGGTAGAATATCAAGAAAGAAAGTTACTCAAGTGCGTTTATGAAAAGATCTTTACTCGTCCAAGGATGGGAAAAGTAAACGTAATAGATCTACAAAACGAAATTGCCAAAATATCCAAGGTAGACGAGTCTGAGGTCTTTATTGATGTATCAAAGACACCATCAATTCCACTTGCTCCGTCAAAAAAAGAATCCCAGTCTATAATTCTCACAACAAAAAAAGGAGAGGGACCAAAAGAATCCTACGAGTTACCAATATCTGAAATTCCATTGGTTTCTGCAATTTCAGGCTTTATGGACATATTACGGGTCTACACGCGACAACAATTTAGAAAAAAGGTTGAAATGGCAGCAAACGTCACTCTTGGTGAAAACAGTCAATGAAAAAAAGAATTGTAGTAAAATTGTCAGGAAGCTTGTTTGGTCTAGAAGATATGAAGACACTAAAACAATATGCCGAGTTTTTTGTGAAGATAAGTAAGATCTGCCAGCCAATAATAATTGCAGGTGGTGGAAAGATTGCACGACATTACATCTCTCATGCAAGATCATCTGGTGCAGATGAATCAACACTAGATGAGCTTGGAATTGAGGTATCAAGGCTTAATGCAAAACTTTTGATCTATGCTTTACAAGAAAAAGCGTATCCACATCCGCCAGTCAACCTAAAAGAAGTTGCAAATGCTGCTGATACTGGACTGATTGTGGTAACAGGTGGACTTCATCCAGGACAGAGTACAAATGCTACTGCTGCACTCATTGCAGAAAAGGTGAGGGCTAACACATTTTTCAATGCTACAGATGTTGATGGAGTGTATGATTCTGATCCAAACAAAAACAAGAATGCAAGCAAGTTCAAAAAGATACCAATAAAGAAACTGCGTTCAATGCTTGTACATCAAGACTCTGTAGCAGGAGGCTATGATCTGATGGATATTGTTGCACTAAAGGTGATAGAGCGTTCCAAACTAAAGACAAGAATACTAAAAGCAGACATAAAGATACTGGAAAAAGCAATCAAAGGAAGTCCCGAGGGCACTGAAATTACACTAGTCTGACTTGTCCTGTGTATTCTGGAATATCTGCACTAGTGGCTTTGTTTAAAATCTCTCTTGCGTCATTTTCTGAAAGAACCTTGGACTGGGATTTTGCATATCCTTCTTCATCAACTATTACAACAAGCCAACCTTCGCCAGATTTTTCAACAGCTGCTACAAATTCTTTCTCCCCGACTGGCACAAATACACCTTGAGATTTTTTTACAGTAAGTGTGAGCATGGCAAAGCCTGCATGTGAGAATAATGTCATCTGAGACTTTCTTGATCTTTCCTGACCTATTCTGATTGCTTGATGATACTGCATGAATTATATCTTCAAACTTTTACTATAAGCGTTTTCAACTCAACATTTAAGAATTGAACAAATGGTAAAGACATCCTTGGAAAAGAAAATTCTTGTCTTTGTTGCAGTAATAGTTATTGTTGCAATACTTGGCGTAGTTGCAATTCTACCAAGCTCAGGAATTATCAAAAACATGTTCTCTCCAAATGCAAATACACCATCTGCATTGACATCTGTAATGACTGAGGTAAAACCCATTGATATCCAATACAATGGATCGTCAATAACATCAATTGGAAACACAAATGCAGTGTTAGACACAAAATTCAATCTAACAAATCCAAATGACAATACTCTGATAGTTGAGATGGTAAGCTATGACATTTATGCAAATGGCATTGTCATTGGCCATGGTCAGTATGGGGAGAGATATGAGGGAACTTGGGAGAGCTCATCTTATCTGCCGTTAACACAACACAATTCCGAAATCATCACTGTTGATACACAATTGGTCAATGATGGAAATAACCCGCAGATCTGGTCTGCATTACAAAACAATGCTGTAAAGTTTAGGTTTAACGGAACTGCATATTATTCAACACATTCTGCTTTCTCCGGTCAGAGTTACACAAAAGACTTTGATTTCTCGCAATAGTTTAGTGCTTCGTAGGATTGTATCTTGATCGAATAAATTTTACAAGATAAACAAAACCCAATATTATCCACGTAAGTATCATTGCACCCCATACAAGAACCACAATCTTTGGTATGCTGAGACTTAGCTGGGATACATAATTGAGATATTCTGACGGAATTATCTTGTCCAATTGGTATATTGGCAAAATGTATGGATTAAGATCCTTTATGTCGATTATAGATTTTCTGGCAAGCATTGTGATTACGGCATGCCATCCAAAGAAAAGCGTCACAAAGAAAAAGCTGGCCTTTCTACCCACTGGTTTTTTATATCCACGTTTTTCAAATTTTTCTAGTCTCTTATTGACTCTGGCAAGTTCTGTCTTTAATTCTTCAACAGATTTTTGTTCTCCTGTTTTTTTCTTTGAGGATCCAATGTATGTTGCTATAAGTGAGTCCAAATATTTTTTATCAGAATTGTAAATCATCTTGCCATCTTGTAGGGCGCCTAGAATATAGCTTAGTCGTCCAGTATCTCCCTTTTTAGCATCTATCAAATGTATGACATAATCAATTAACTCATCTACCATGTATCATCATATTCCAATATGACATGACTTGCCAGAAGTGGCTTTAGATGACATTATCAATATTATCAAGCTCTTTTGGAAAGGGATTTTAATTATTATTGAGAGAGTCTTAGCCTATTTTCTTAAAAAAGCTCATAATTGGCTCTCTGTCGGAATTTGAAAGAGATGAAAATCCCTCTAATAGTTCCTTTTGAACGTATATTGCATCATTGACTGCTTTTTTGATATAGTCTGAATTGAACGGGACAAGTCTGTCAATTATTCCTTCACTATATGATTCAATATATTTTCTCAACAACAGCAAAACAAAATTTGGTGCAACATCCAGTAATGTTATGATTGCCTTTTTCAGGTCTTTTTCTTTTGTATTAGTCTCTTTCTCAAAAAAGTCATTCATGATTCGTATTCTTTCTTTTCCAGTCTCAGATACAGAAGCTGCAACAAGTAAACCGCTGTCAGTCAATTGATAATATGGAACTCCTTGTTCTTGGAGTGCCTTTGGACCACGTTTTATTGGTAATCTCCCAGCTTCTTTTACCAATTCTAACGGAAGAAGGATCTCATCTAGATCTCTGAAAATTCCAGAGTAAATGTTCTGCCAAGTAGTACCATTTTGTTCTGCAAGCTTGTGTGCAATGGCAGTACGAGTCTTTCTTGTGGGTAAAGTCTCACATGCAAGATGAATAATAATTCCTCGTTGACGCATTGCTTCACCTGTGAACTCCTTATCTTTTGTCTTGAATGTTTGAAAAACTGATAGTTTTGGGATCTGTTTTTTTATTCTAGTCATCTTTGGTCACAAAATGATTCTTGTATGGTGAAGTAATTCTCTTTTATAGTTTGATAATCTAAAATATCCATTTTGTGATATTATCATATTTTCCTACGATATAAGAATTTGTGACTTGCGATTGTAACAAATTATTTCTACTCAAACACAATATGAACAGATGTGAAAACTATTTGATATCTATTCTGCATGATACTCTTGAATTTCTATAAAATGGATTTACATTACCCTCAAGTCTGCAATAACAATATGCTAATTTCATCTACTGAACTAATAGAACAGATTGAAAAGCCAAATCTTGTTCTTGTTGATTGCAGATCATACAAAGATTATCTGGAAGGACACATTCCAGGTGCAGTAAATCTAGATTTTTTCTACTATCATTGGTCTGATACCTCAAAAGATGGAATAAAGGCATTTGAAAAACAAATGGAAAATCTTTTATCTTTTTTGGGTATCACAAAAGACAAGACAGTTATTTTTTACGATGATGTATCCGGAATGAGTGCAGCAAGGGGTGTTTGGCTATTGATGTATTTTTCACATAAGAACACATTCATGCTAAATGGCGGATTTAAAAAATGGAAGAGTTTGGGTCTTGTTACTGAAACCACTACAAATGGATCCAAGCCTGAAAAATTTTCAGGTAAGATAAACAAGGAAATAATTGCAGATTATGAATACATCAACAAAAAGATTGGCAAAACAAAACTTCTCG
>DATEZN010000265.1:0-8355 GCA_035255545.1 Nitrosotalea sp.
TAAAATTACAGCCAACGAAGGGATTTGGACCCTCGACCTTCTGATTACAAGTCAGATGCTCTAGCCAGGCTGAGCTACGTTGGCATTAGGTTATGGACTTGGGAAGGTGGTTTAAAATGTTATCAAACTTGCAAAATGATCCTGATCTGGTTATTGTCATCTGGTATCATCCAAACGAAATTTATATCCTGATCTACTGATTTTGGTATTGGCAAACACAGAAAAAAAATGTGACATCTGTGGGAGTAAATTTGAAAATTCCGCTAAACTAGATCAGCACAAAATAGAGTCTCACAAAGAAAAAAATTCTAAAGAAAGACCAAAAGTTTCCCAGTCTTCAAGATACAAGGTTACAGGTATTACAGCTGCGGTTGCAATAGTAATTGTTCTAATGGTATATTTTTCTGATGCCCAGCCTCCAACTAATACACCTCTCCCCGCTGTTTCATTATCTCCAATTGGAACTATACAAGGAGTACAATGTGATCCTGTGGAAGGTTCAGTTTTTCACGTTCATGCTCACCTTGACATTATTGTTGATTCAAAACAAGTTACGATTCCTGCAGGAGTTGGCATCAAACCAAACGAATGTCTCTACTGGCTTCATACTCACGACACATCTGGTGTGATACACATCGAATCACCAACGCAAACCACGTTTACTCTGGGTCAGTTTGTTCAAGTCTGGGACAATACACCTGGGATATCACCAACATTTGAAGATCTAACTCATGGAGGAAAGAACCTCAAGGTGTTTGTAAATGGAACTGAGGTAAACGACAGTTATGATACAATACAACTGTCCGCACATGATGAAATTGTTCTAGTGTCAGGAGATGTTCCACCATCTATTCCATCATCTTATGAGTTTGGTGGACTGTAGGGATACATCGAAATGAAAAAAATCAACACTTCAAAGTTAAGACCTGACAAATCACTTGTAAAAAGTAAAAAAAGATATTTTGTAGGCGATGCATGGTTAAGTGACATTTCAGTCAAGCTGCAAATCAAAGGAGAAAAGGCATATCTTGCAAATTTCAATAATGGTGCACGAACCAAAGTGCATTATCATGAAGGGGGACAAATTCTTGTGGTTACAAAAGGTACTGGAATGCTTGTGATTTACAAAAAAGCAAATATCGAACGTGATACAGTCAAGATAACAAAACTATCCCAGTCAAGTCTTGCACCTGGAGACGTGGTTTTCATTCCAAAAAATACTCTGCACTGGCATGGTGCAATAAAAGGAAAACACCTCTCTCACATTGCACTGAACATATTTACAGAAAAAGCAAAAGAGGCACAAACAATTTGGTATGAATCTGATTTTGAATCGTACGCTACTAAAATAAACTAGTGATTAATTCCTGATGCCGTAAGTACAGTCCAAGGAAATACTAGATTGCCATTTTCTTGGTATCGTAATGCATTTTTTTGTGCATCATGTTTTATCTTGTTCATGGTATCTTGTCCATAACTTTCTAGCTTACTTTTAATGGAATTTGCAGTAGAGTGCATGTAATCTGTCCAATATTCTTCAAAGGTTCCTGGTTTATAGACAAAATCATATCTTGTAACGGTAACATTCTCAAAACCTGCTCCTGACAACTCTGATTCTAAATCCTTGGGATTGCCAAACCTGTGTACAGTTGGTGTTCCAGCAGGTCTGATGTCTGGAATATGTTCTAAAATGGGTTTCATTATAGTACTAAAGTATGGCACATCTTCTGCTAGCCCATGTACTGCAACAACTAGCATTCCATTTTGATTCAAAATCTTTCTAATTGATTCCAAAACTTTTCTTGAATCTGGGAAAAACATCAAACCATACTGACATGTAACTTTGTCAAACTTGAAATTAAATCCAATATTTTCTGCGTCCATCTCTAAGAAACTTGAATTTTGAAATGATATTGACTTTTTTGCAATACCTAGTGCCGTTCTGGATAGGTCAATTCCAACCAAGAGACCTTTTGGACCAAGTGATTGTGAAATCTCTTTTGATACAACACCTGTGCCACAGGCAACATCTAGTATCTTGTCATCCGGTCTAATGTTTGCCAATTTGACAATCTCTCTAGTGGACTTGAATGGTCCAATCTTTTTGTCGGCCCAATTGTAATGATATTCTGGAGCGACAATATTCCAGTTTGCCTTGGCAGTTATCTTGTATTGAATTGGATCAAAAGTTGGTTTCATTTTCTTGTGGTCTTTCTCAAAGCTTAAATTGATTGCAACTAAACGCATTTTATGCCTTCCTTTAGGGTCAATGTAATAATTGAAAACAAGCCCGAAATTGTAGATCCTGAAGGTGATACAATCTTGAACGACTTGATTCTAAAAGACAAAAAAACTACAATCAAAAAGGTTCGCTCTGCAAAGATGCTCAGGTTTGTAATAGATGCAAAAAATAAAGAATCTGCAGAGAAGACAGTACTTGGAATATGTAATGAATTTAGAATATTCAATCCTCTTGTAAGTAAAGTATCAGTTGAGACGCTAGGCGCCTAGCCTTTTACTACTTTTCTGCTAAGGGCAGTAACATCATCTAGCGCGCCATCTATGAGCAGTTTGCTTCGCAAGTATTTTGCCAAGTCTGTCTCTGTTATGATTCCGACCAGATTATCATTGTCTAAAACTAATAGCCTTCGCACATTCTTGTTTAGCATCTTTTGTACTGCGTCTTCTATTAGGGTCATTGGCTCAACCCATCTAAAGTTGGCTGACATTATCTCAGACAAGGGAACATCAGCACTTTTTCTATCTGTTGTAGATATTTTGCGAGCAAGATCTCGTTCTGTAACAAGTCCAATTGGTTTACCATCTTTGACTACAACAAGTGAGCTAATTCCTTTTTCTGCAAATAGTAATGCAACATCTTTTGCATTCTTGTCATGTTCGATGGTAATTACAGTGCGAACCATGATGTCTCGAACTAGACCCATAGCTAGTACCAACGGATATTAGAATAAAAACGATTCCACTCTTTTTTGCAAACAAAATAACTTGAAAATGATCTAAAGTATTTCTCTTGATCTATTTTATGAAATCATGTTACCCTATAACCTACGTTAATCCTCGATATGGATTTCTCTTGCGGCGTTCGACTTCGATCAAAAGTTTTGTCACACCAAGTCCTGTGATAAATCCTCCAACATGTGCAGCAAATGCTATTGATAGTGATGCAAAAGAGCCTATGAATACAAAGAGTACTTGGATTGCAAACCAATAGTATCCTCTCATATCTCCCATTGCTGCTGATATTCCCATGATTCCAGAGATTGCCCCTGATGCTCCAATGAGTATCGAATCTCCGTTTCCAAGTGCAAATGACGAAATCACTCCATCAAATAGCGCTCCTCCTAGTCCTGCTAACAGGTATAGTGCGATATATTTTGGCTTGCCAATTGACCTCTCTGCAAAACCGCCCATGTATGCAAGTGCAAACATGTTGAATCCAACATGTGAAATGTTTGCATGAACAAACATTGAGGTAAACATTCTCACAATGCTGTCTCCAATATACCCGTCCTTGAACAAGCCATTTGGAACAAACCCGTACTGGGAAATGATTGCGTTTTGAGTATTGCTAAGGGTACCATATGCAAAAATCAAAATGTTCACAACAACTAGTGCTGTAGTAACAGGCGGAAGTGAACTGAGCCTTAGCATTATTTTTGAGACCAAGTTGCTATAATAAAATGATGGGACAAGAATACTTGTCTTTATTTTGATCGAGTATCCATCATGCGATCAGCACATCGCTGGTAACACAATCCCGATTCAATTTAATATGTCTGAAAAGTAATGTAATTTGTGAAGGTTGCAGTAATTGTATTTCCTGGTAGTAATTGCGATCGTGACATGCATCATGTCCTAACTGATGTCTTCCATTTGGAATCTCAACTAGTATGGCATACTGATGCGTTACCAAAGAATGTAGATGCCATTGTGTTGCCAGGTGGATTCTCGTATGGCGATAGACTACGTGCAGGAGTGATTGCAGCGCATAGCCCGGTAATCAAGGATGTAAAGAAAATGGCCGAAAAAGGTATGCCAGTTCTTGGAGTGTGCAATGGTTTTCAGATACTAGTCGAATCAGGTCTCCTGCCAGGTGCATTGCTAAAAAATACCTCGCTTAATTTCATGTGCAAGTGGACTGAGATAATTGTCAAAAACAACAAGACGCCGTTTACAAACAAACTCAAACAAAACCAAAGAATTCCAATTGCTATAGCAAACGGTGAAGGCAGATACTATGCAGATGCCAAGACTTTGGCAATGCTTAAGAAAAATAATCAAATTGTATTTACTTACTCTAGTGAAGTTAACGGTGCATCACTTGGCATAGCTGGAATATCAAGCAAGGAAGGAAATGTTGTAGGTATGATGCCACATCCTGAAAGGTCTGCAGAACAAATAATCAATCCAAATAATTCAAAACCTGCATCACTAATTTTTGAATCTCTCCTGAGTACACTAGGCGTAACAGCATGAGTCTTACTCCTCAAGAATCAGAGTATCTAGAAAAAAAAATAGGCAGAAAACCAAACCCATTAGAACTGCAAATTATTGCAGCTGAATGGTCAGAGCACTGCTCCTACAAGTCGTCTAAAAAACACCTACGAATATTACCAAAAGAAGGAAAACGTGTGATATCTGGTCCAGGTTATGACTCTGGTGTGCTTGATGTCGGAGATGGTTATGTTGTCACAGTACACATTGAAAGTCATAATCATCCATCTGCAGTGGAACCGTATGGTGGTGCAGCAACTGGTGTTGGTGGAGTAATTCGTGATATCTTGTCTGCAGGTACAAGACCGATTGCACTCTTGGATGGATTACGTTTTGGAAATATAGAAAAAGATCATCATGCTCAATGGCTATTCAAAAATGCAGTACGAGGAATTGCAGACTATGGTAACTGTCTTGGAATTCCTACAATTGGTGGCGAAATTGAATTTGACAAGTGTTTTACAAATTATGCGTTAGTTGATGTGGCATCAATTGGTTTTGGCAAAAAAGAAAATCTGATAAGAAACAAGGCAGAAAAAGGTGATTACGTTGTTCTAATAGGTGGCTCTACAGGACGTGATGGAGTTGGAGGTTCACAATTTGCCTCTGACAAACTTGAAGCAGAAAATCGTTCTGCAGTACAAATTCCTGATCCATTTATTGAAAAACTAGTGATCGAGGTAATCTTGGAGGCGCGAAATCAAAAATGCATCAAGGCAATGAAAGACTTGGGAGGCGGAGGATTGTCATGTGCAATATCCGAGACTGCTGATGCATTAGGTGTGGGAATAGAGCTTGATATTTCGCTTGTCCACAAGAGGGAACAAAACATGTCGCCTTCTGAGATTATGATATCTGAATCACAAGAAAGAATGCTTGTAATCACTGATTTGAAAAAACTTGATACGCTAAAAAAAATATGTGACAAGTTCCGAGTTCCGTACTCTGTTATTGGTAGAATCAAAAGTGATAATCTGATGGAAGTAAAATTGGATAAAAATACGGTTGCAAAACTTCCTAGTCATATAGTTGCAAACGCACCGCTTCTTGATAGGCCATCCTCCAAGCCAAAATACATGAATGATATTGAAAAAATAAAAAAACCCAAAGTACCACAAAATCTCTCCCAGACACTCTTGAGAATGCTCTCAAATCCCAACATTGCAAGCAAAGAGTGGGTGTACACTCAGTATGATCACGAAGTCGGAATAAGGACAGTTGTCAAGCCAGGACATGATGGTGCAGTTCTAAGACTAGATAACGGCAAGTTTTTGGCTGCAAAGATTGATGGAAACTCAAAACACTGCTATGTCAATCCAAGAGATGGTGTCATCGGATGCTTTGATGAGGCCTGTAGAAACGTAATTTGTACTGGAGCAAAACCAATAGGAATGGTTGACCATCTCCAATTCGGAAATCCTGAAGATCCTGAAATATTTTGGACATTCAAAGAGTCAGTCCAGGCAATCACTGATTATGCAAAATATTTTGAAATTCCATGTGTTGGAGGTAAAGTTAGCTTGTATAATGAATCTGATGAGGGTTCAATCAAACCAACTCCTCTTATTGGAGTGCTTGGTCTAATCGATGAAAAACCACTGATTCCACAAAAAATTGAAGACGGTGACTTGCTTGTCATGCTTGGAGTTACCAAAGATGAACTTGGAGGCTCTGAATATTATGAATATGTTCACGAACTAGTTGGTGGCAAGTGCCCTGTAGTTGATATGAAATCATCCAAGAAAACACAGGATGCGGTATTGGAACTAGTACAACATGATGTTGTTAAAGTTGCACATGATTGCTCAAAAGGCGGTCTTGCAATTGCAATATCAAAACTCTGTATGATGAACAAACTCGGTTGCACTGTATCTCTTGAAAAAATCCCTTCAGATAAATTACATTCTGACGAATTGCTGTTTTCAGAATCACATTCAAGATTTTTGCTTGTGATAAAAAATCAAGATGAAAAAAAGACACTAGCCATTCTCAAACAAAGAGGGATTACACATGCGCGTATTGGTGTATTTTCAGGCAAGGATATTACATTCAAAGAAAAATCAAGTGTGTTAGTTAGAGTAAGGGTTGATAAAGCACAAGAAAAATGGTTAAACTCGTTGGGGGGACTTGTAACGCATGGTTAAGGTTAAGGAAAACTGTGGTGTAGTTGGAATCTTTAGTCTAGATGGCGTAAATGTCATTCCTATGGTTATTGATGCATTACGTGCACTCCAGCACAGAGGTCAAGAAGCATGGGGTGTAGCCATTCCAAAAAAGCAGCCATACAAACAACTAGGACTAGTATCTTCTGCAGTATCAGAGTTTGATAAAGTCACACGTGAATACGAATCGCCATCTGCGATAGGCCATGTAAGATATTCCACGATGGGAAAGAGCAATTTAGAAAATGCCCAACCACTCAAGGTAAAAGACCTGTGTGTTGCCCATAATGGAACAATTTCTAATGTGGAAGAACTTACCGGAATGGTAGGAGGATGTACATTTACTCCTCAAAATGTCAGTGACACACTGATTGCAGCCCAGAGACTTGTTACACTGATGGCTGATAATGGAAAACTAGGAAATGCATTGTCTATTTTAAAAAATGAAATGGTCGGCTCGTTTTGTTTTACATTTGTATCTGATGATAACGCAGTCTATGCAGCACGCGATCCTAAAGGGTTCAGACCAATGGTCTTGGGCTATAGAAAAGATAACAATACGTACATTGTAGCTTCTGAATCTGCGGCCCTTTCTGCAGTGGGTGCACAGTTGATTAGAGATGTAAAACCTGGTGAACTGTTAAAAATTAGTAAAGATGGTCTGGAATCTGAAATGTTTGCAGAAGAACAAAAACCAGCACATTGTTCCTTTGAATTTACCTATTTTGCACACCCATCTAGTGTAATGGAAGGTACTAACATTTACATTGCAAGAAAAAAAATTGGACAATTTCTTGCCAGAAAATTTGCGATAAAAGATGCTGATATTGTAATTCCAGTTCCTGATTCTGCACGACCTGCCGCACTTGGGTATGCCCAAGAGCTTGGAGTACCATTTGAAGAGGGATTACTCAAAGATAGATACAGCAGGAAAGGTCCACTGCGTAGCTTCATTGAACCCCATCAAGCAGATAGAGTTGAAATTAACCGCTGGATAATTCCAATCACGCAGGTCATTTCAGGAAAACATGTAGTTGTTGTTGATGATAGTCTTGTTCGAGGTACTAGCTCAAAGGCAATTATCAAGGCCTTGAGACGAGCAGGTGCAAAAAAAATAAGCATGGTGATAACATTTCCACAAATTCAATACCCCTGTTATGCTGGAATTGATTTTCCATCTCAAGATGAACTTGTAACATACATGGGTGATGGAAAAAAATACACAGAAGATGAGATTACAGAAAAAGTAAGACAGCTTATCGGAGCTGACTTTCTTGGTTACAATGATGCAAAGAATCTTGCAGATGCAGTTGGCATGGATTATAATTCCATGTGCTTTACTTGTTCAAGCGGCGACTATTCGACTCTTGGAATAAAGCCTATGTTTAAAACAAGGGCCGAAATCAAAGGGGAATAACATGGAACTCTCATTTGTCTTGGTGAAAAGCAAGATGGGACACGAAATGGATGTAATGAACGATATTCTCAAGATTGATGGGGTAAAAGAAGCGACAGGAACGTTTGGCCAGTATGACATATTTGTCAAGGTCCAGGCTCCAACAAGACCAGAGTTGGACAAAATAGTAACAAAGAAGATCCGTATGGTACAAAATGTCCTTTCAACCACAACTCTTCCTGCACTTGCTGGCAAGAACACAAAATAAGATTAATCTTCAAT
>DATEZN010000266.1:0-11915 GCA_035255545.1 Nitrosotalea sp.
ATTACTGACAAATCTCTTGAATCATTTGTGACACACTCAAAAACAATCCAATCCCTCAAGGCAGAAGATATAGCAAATTCCATAATCTTTGCACTCCAATCTCCATCTCACATGAATGTAAATGAAATTACAATCAGGCCAACTACACAAGAGAAATAGATTCTACGCCTTGCCATGAGACCAACAAACATTGTAATTTTAGGTGGAGGCTTTGGTGGTCTTGCTGCTGCAAATGAACTTCGAGATAATCTTACACAAGATACACGAATTACAATAATTGACAAAAAAGACTGGTTCATGATGGACCTAGTCAAGTTATGGATAATCAATGGAACAAGAGAGTTTGAATCTTCCAAGAGACCACTGGAGAATGTTACCAAGAAAGGTATTGAATTTGTAAATGAAGACATACTAAAGATAGATCCTGTCAACAAATCTGTTCGAACAAAGTATAGACAATTTCATTATGACTATTTGATAATAGCACTAGGTGTAGAACTTGCACCAGAACAAATTCCAGGTTTGAAAGAAAATGGTTTTGTACTCTATGATATCAATGATGTTCCAAAAATCAGAGATACAATAAGACAGGTCAAGTCAGGCAAGATTGCGATGGCAATCACTGGTCTTCCATACAAATGTCCTCCTGCACCATTTGAGGCAGCTCTTCTGATTAGGTCTGTACTTGAGGAGACAGGAGTAAGTGATTCTGTCCAGATTGATTTCTACAGTCCAACTCCCATTACACTTCCTGCAGGAGGTCCACAGGTAAGTGAAGAAATATTTCAAATTCTAAAATCAAAAAAGATAGAGTTTCATGGAAATCACAAAACTACTGCAGTAGAGCCAAACAAAATAAAATTTGAAAACGGGGAGACAAGTTTTGATATTTTAATTTCTGTTCCACCTCACAAGGTGCCTTCAGTTGTGATAGATGCAGGTTTTGCAGAAAATGGCAAGTTTGTGTTAGTAGACAAAACCTGTAAAACAAAACATGAAAATGTCTATGCAATAGGAGATGTAAACCAGATAATGGTGACAGACAAGATAGCTGTACCAAAGGCAGGAATTTTTGCAGAAGCTGAAGGAATAACAGTTGCAAGAAATATTATTGCACAAATAAAAAATGAGTTTGGAAACGCAATCTTTGATGGAAAAGGTGGATGTTTTCTCGAAACTGGCAAGGGAACTGCAGGATATCTCCAAGTTGACATGTTTGCAACACCAGATCCTCTAACTCAGCTAAAATCTTCATCAACAGAACACTTTACAGAAAAAGAAAAGTTTGAACAAGAAAGACTGAAAAAATGGCTCTAGATTTTCAAACACAAATTTCTTGACATCAATTCAATCCTACAACTTAATAATTTCAACAATAGTCAGCACCTTGAGGGGCCGTAGTCTAGCTTGGTATGATGCTAGCCTGGGGTGCTAGAGGTCGCCGGTTCAAGTCCGGCCGGCCCCATTCATGTACGAGATATAGTTAAGACTAGATTTTGCATAGATAAATCAAGACAAACAATTCATGAAAATATCATATCTGATAAATCCTGATTTGAAACCAAAGGAGGTAATCGCACTGTTTGTTAATTCTGGAATTAAAAGACCTGTAAATAACATTGGAAGAATAAAACGCATGATTGAAAATGCAAATTTGATAATATGTGCAAGAGATGACAAGAAGCTAGTTGGAATATTGCGGGCTGTAACTGACTTTAGCTACTGTTGCTATGTATCTGATTTAGCAGTTGATAAAAAATATCAACGTCTTGGAATTGGTAAAAAGCTACTCAAATTGGCACAGAAAACACTTGGAAAAGAAGTTATGATACTTTTGTTATCTGCCCCAGACGCAGACTCGTTTTATTCTCATATTGGGATGGAAAACATACAAAACGCCTGGAAGATTGCACGAAAAAGATAGAATTCATGAAATGAGGTAAAACCTGTCTTATCTCATCTCATATCTCATGCAAAGCAAATTTTGTCATAATTTACAATCTACTTGCTAATGTCAAATTGTCAACCACCTTTTTTGTATAATTGTGATTGTAACAGGCCCATGGGAAAACGAAAATTCACTATTGACCTTGGCAGCGAGAAGATTGAGGTAGAAGGACATCTGCACAAGAATGTTGCAATCAAGTATCTCATGAAGAGACGAAGATCCCTGCTTATGACAAAGGACAAAGAAAAGGTAGAGAAACTCTTCGAAAGTGTACCCAAGACAATCTCAATAGTGGGTGGTCACCTGATCAAATCTTACAAAGTAAATTGGGAAAGAGAAGGAACAACTGAATTTGAGGGTTCTAGATTTGTCTTTACCTTGACTGATCTACCTGACAAATCAGTACATGCAATCACAAATTGATTTCCCATCGGTGCTTTTTTTGCGTTGGAAATTTTTCTTATAACGTAGATCTCATGCTTGATTCATAGCTTGGAAATCCAAGTACATCTTGATACGATTTTGGAATCATTGATTTTGATTGAAGCAAAAGATCACTTGCAGCAGAATCAAGAACATATGTAACAGCCCAGTCTTCCTCACTTCTAATTGATCTACCAAAACCCTGCAGTAACTTTGTCAGTGTCTGTGATTTGTACCACAAAGGAAACTTTTGCATCTTATTCTTGGTTCGTTTCTCGCTAAGGTTTGGATATGGAACCTTTGCTATTATCTGAAATCTTGACAAGTCATCTTTCAAGTCAACTCCTTCCCATAATGATGATGATAACAATACACCATCTTCATCAAAAGAATGTTCTTGCAATACCTCATCTTGTGTCATACCGTTCTCATTTCTACTATGACATACCCTGATTCGTAGTCTATTTTTTTCAGAGAGATTATTTTTTATGTCAAAACATTTCTTCTCTGACGAAGTAAGTATCAAACCCCTCTCTGTACCATGCTGTGACATTATCTCATCAATTTTTTTTATGACAGCAAGTTCGTCATCTCTACTTGAAGAATAACTTAATTTTCTTGTATTAAGAAAATTAATTCTTCTACTGTCTGGGGGAAATGGAGATCGTGGAGTATCCACAAATCCAACCTTTGATGGATCAAGTCCTGTATTTTCACAAAAACTATCCTTGTCTATTGTTGCAGACATGAAAACTTGATTCTCAATGTCAAAGAAGGCCTTGACATATTTTGAAATGTCAAGTGGCTTGATAGAAACTGATCTGAAATTTCCTCTTTCATCGTTGAATGGATTGTTTACCACAAAATTATTCTTGTTTGAATTTATTTCTACATAGGAATTTGACATCTTTTCATACCTTGATTCTAATTTTGCAAGCGTGGCATAATCTGGATTTAGCATAAATGCCCTGCTTTCTTGCAAATCAAGTATCTGTTTTGCATATGATTTTGCCAAACCCTCAAGCAACTTTGCTATTGCATCGATATCTCCAAGATCATCAAACTTTTTTGCATCTATGCCACACTCTGTAAAATACGCGTTGTAGATGTCTACACCTATGAACTGAATAATCTGGTCTTCTACCTTGTGTGCCTCATCAAAAATTGCAATCGGTTTTTTGACATATTCCTCATAGGCCTTTCTGTTGAATCTCATCAATTGAAAATATGCCGCATAATTCCAGATAGAGTGAGGCGAAGTTAGTGCACGATATTTTTGTTCATAATAATGACACAATTCCTTGGTAATGTCTTGTGGTTCTCCTAGCTTTGGTTTGAACTTACAAATCTCTTTGACCTTCTTTCCGTTTTGCATTGTTGTCTCTTCACAGAGACCTTTCTCACAAGTGAGGCCTTTCTGAATTGCATTTCTTGTATCTGATTTTTCAATTGATTCTTGTTCCATCAGTTTAAGGCAGGCAAAATTTGATTTTCCCTTTACTGGCATGAGAAATTTCAGATCTTTAGAATATTGATCCTGTAATTGTTTGGATGCAGTAACTACAAAAGAGCTACCAAAGTATCTTGCAAGCGTTGCAGCAATCAGCGATTTTCCAACTCCTGTTGGTGCAGACAAGATAATTGTCTTGTATCCAGACTTGATCTTTTCCTCTATTCCCTTTAGGATCTCTTTTTGTATTTCTCTTGGTTTGAATTCCTCTGGAAAATGTTCAAGAATAGTCATATTGATTCAGATATGATAAAACATTCAAAGATCAATACTTAATCGCTTGTTTTGATGCATTACAATTCTGTAGTCATGTTTGATATCTTGTAAAAATAACAAATCATCAAATCTTGTTGAACTGTCGCAAGCTCTTCCAGATGTACCATGTGGCTATAGTTCTGTATGGTTTCCACCTCTGACCAAGTTTTTCAGCTTCAATTTGTTTTGGAATCTCTTGTAATGAAAATAATATCTGTACGCCTTTTCTCAATGCAAGATCACCAACAGGAAAAATGTCTTGTCTGCCAAGAGAAAAAATGAGAAACATTTCTGCTGTCCATCTACCTATTCCCTTGACCTGAGTTAGATGGGATATCACATCTTCATCGCTCATTTTTGAAAGTGCTTTCATGTTCAATTTTCCTTCATTGACATGTTTTGCCAAGTCCTTTAGGTACTCTATTTTCATACCAGAAAGCCCAACTTGACGAAGCTTGGATTTTCTTGTAGCAAGAATCTCCGAGGCAGTTGGAAATTTTGAGTATAGACCCTTGAATCTCTTAAAAATTGCATCTGCTGCACTAGTTGCAAGCTGTTGCGAGATTATTGATTCAATCAGGACAGAAAAATGATGATTTCTTTTCTTTAGCTTGTACTCACCAATCATATCTATGACTGGAGCCAGTGTTTGGTCTTGTCTAAGAAATGTTATTGCATCGGCAATTGTCATTTCTAGTTTGGTTCTGGGTGTATGGTGACTATGGCATTTTTTATTTGATCTTTAATCTTGTTTTCTATATCTGAGACAATGTCATGGACTTCTTCTATTGTAAGATCCTTTTCAAATGAGCAATCAATGTCTATCTTGAAGATATCTTGCAGATGTAATGTTATTACTCGACCAATTTTTTTAACTTTGGGATATTCTCGAATGATGTTAGCAACTTGTTCTTCTATTGTTATGTCCTCTACTGGAATGCTCTCTGGAATTGAAACATATGGTTCAAGATGTATTGTAATGTGATTTACATTTGCAACAGATTTTTTTATTTGAGCTTCTATCTCATCTGATACATGATGTGCATCTTCAAGTGACATGTTTCTGTCAACCATTACATGTAAGCTAATGAAGATGCCATTCTCTGCAGGAAATGAAGTTACATTGTGAATTTCTTTTACTCCCTTGACTGAAGTTGCAACTGTATTTATAACATAATTTGCTGGAACATCTTTCCATGTTGGTTCAAAGTGAATAGTGACATTTGAATTTGTAATTGCATTTTTGATGTTCTTTTCCACATCAGCACTAATTTTATGGGCTTCTTCAAAACTTGAGGCAGCACTCAATGATATTTTAATTTCAGTAAAGATGTCACTGCCCGATCTGCGTATTTGTACAGATTCTGTCCTCATCACTCCTTTAGTATTACTCACTATGTCATGTACTCTTTTGACCATGTTTGCAGGAACTGCATCAGTTAGCTCAAGACCGCCCTTGTGGATTAATTTCAAGCTCAATGCAGCAAGCAGGCCTCCAAGAATCAATGCTGCAATGTTATCACCTTGGTAGAATCCCATTATGACAAACACAATTCCTACCAATGCAACAGAGGTGGCACCCATGTCCATGAGTGCATGGTACAAGTCTACCTGAAGTGATGAGCCGTCTGTTTTTTTGAGCGCCCTTTTTAGTATGACAATTCTGAAAAAGATTGACCCTAGCGTATACACTGCTGCAATGATAGCAAGAATTCCAGGTACAACTAGGGGTTTTGGTTCTTGGAATCTTGATATCGATTCATACACAAAAAACAGTGAAATTACAAGAATTATGATCCCTGCTACAAAACTGCCCATTGTCTCAATTTTTCCATGACCGTAGGTGTGTTCTCTGTCCGGTGGTTTGGTAGCCCATTTTGCAGTAACAAGCAAAACCATTGTCACAATAGAATCTAGTATTGCATGGATACTGTCTGTGACAAGGGCAAGACTGTTAGAAGAAATTCCAATTAAAAATTCTACTGCAAAAGCAGAAAGTATTACAGCAAGTGAAATTTTTAGTGCGTTTGTCTTGATGTCTTGCAAGCTCAACTCTTGTCCAACCCCAACATCTTTAGTATTTCGTCAAAATTTTCTCTTGATTGGTCATGCTTGTATTTTTTGAGAGGACCTATCATTTTTTTCTTGCTTGGAATCTTGATCATATTTTTGACAATATTTGCAAGTAGAGATCCTATGAATATTGATTGAGTTGCAGATGTAACATTAGAAGTTCTTCTGTTTGTACTAGAGCTTTCAAAATCAATCATGCATGGAGATTTTCCCACAATGATATGCTTGTGGATGTAACTAAGCTCTCCATGATCAAGATGAATTGTATCCAAAGTGTGACAATCTTCCAAGACTTGTCTTACAACAGTTCGAAGTGTTGCAGCACTTCCTCTGCCCTTTAGATCTCGCACCCAGTCAGTTATTTTTTTACCTTCGACATATTCCATTACCAAGAAATTTTTACTACTGTCTATTAGTTTTGGACCGATGTTTTCCTTGTTTGCAATCTTGAGAAGTTTTGCTTCAGTTTTCATCTCTTGCCTGCTAGAATCTATTCTGCGAATCTTGAGTGCTACATTTTTTTTGCCAAGCCTTGACAATACAACAACTCCCACATAGCCTTTGCCAAGTACGTGGATATTATTCAAAATTGTCTCGCCCTCAAACATGACTCCTGTAATTCCAAGTTTTTTAAGCTCGACAAGCCTTTTTGTAAGCTCACTCTTTGTTGCCTTGGGATATCCTAGTATCAGAGAGTATGGTTCTTTGACAAGCTTACTTGTTGGAACCAAAGATGAGTTCATTGGTAGAGGTTAACTCAGCCAGAGCCTTTTTAATGGATTTGCTTGCCACCTGATGACCCCCTGATATCACAAAGCCACGTTTCATGTCTGGGATTATACCGCTTGGAATGCCTGCCTTTGACAGGTTTTTCTTCAAAAGTGACTGGAGGAATTTTTTTGCATCATGGAATTCTCTTTGCTGCAGTGACAAGATTCTTCCTTGATCGTCAACCCAGGTTATGTTATTCTTGGAATTTCGCAAAATAAAGTTCTCTGATTCTGGTTTTCTAAATACATCTGGACCATTTTTGACCATAAATTTCTCAATTGTTGTAGAATGTAACAAGAAAAGCATTACAGCCTCTGATTTTTCATCTGTTGTAGCACTCTTACGCAGTACCTGAAATCCTCCAAGCTCAAGTTGGCCAGAGAGTGCAGTTGCTCCTCTTTTTACCTGACCCCAAATGATGTCAGGACTCCTGGGTTTGTATTTGAACTTGACAACTAGGACATTTCTTAGGTTCTTTGTGTTTGGCAGCACTTTTTTACCATTGAAAAATTCAAATGATGGTTTTTTGAGATAAGCCCTTGCCGCAAGTATGAACTTGCCAAAATTTTGAGCAGAGATTGCAGTGCCAAGATTCCTGTTGCTATCTATCGGATCTATCAGTACTAGTGCTGTCTCAAACTTTTTTGTCGGACTTCCAATGATTTGTCCTTGAGTAAAGTTTGCTGCAGCCTCCAAAGTTTTTACAAAGCTTCCATAGTGGTAAATTAAAACCTCAGAGACATATCCTCCAAATCCTTCTGTTGCAATTTCTGCACCATAGATGTCAATTCCTCTGAGAAACTTTTTGAGTAGTCTTACCTCATTCTTTTTTTCTGCATCTAATTTTTCAAGTATAAATTTGGTATGAAACGATGACCTGTCAGCTGCACTCTTCCATTGGCCTTTTTCAACATCATAACACGGAACAACATTTACCTTTGTGCCTTGAACGACTGCCTCAACGTATGGATGTTCGGAATACCTAACATAAGGACCAAACTTTTTCATGGATTTAAAACCGATTTCTCTACCAATCTCCTCAAATTGTTTTTCGTTTGTTTCCTTTTTCATCTTGACAAATATGTCAAGGTCTAGCTTGCCCTTGAGCCAAGTTCCCTTGGCACAAGACCCGCCAAGCTCAACAGATGTAACCTCTGAATATTTTACAACCTCTTTTTTTACCAAGTCAAGAAGATTTTCTGCTAGTGCTCCAATTTTTTCCTCTTCTTGCCTTGTGGGAATTGATATCTTTCTTGCCTGTTCCAAAACGTTTCTCATTTAGCTAAAATCACCTGTAAATCAGAGTATATTGGCCCACTAGGGGTTAAGATGCTTTGCTTGAACTTTAATTCTGTCATGGTATATTTTCCCAGATCAATTTTCTTGAATTTCTCCATGATATCTGGGATATCATCTATCTTGTTCTTTATTCTAAATATTGTCAAGTGTGGCTTGAAAGGCTTGTCAGACCTAAATCCAAGAGGAGCCAGTTTTTTTTCTACTTGCAAAGCAAGCTCTACTAGTTGTTTTGATGATGTTTCATCTACACCAATCCAGATAACTCGTGCAGATCTTGGATTTGGAAACGCGCCAACATGTGTAAAGTTTACATCTATTTTTTTAAATGAAATTGTATCTAACGCTTTTTTTACATTTGCTGCAGCATCTTCAGTTATCTCTCCCAAGAAAAGCAATGTAAAATGCATATTTTTTTTGTTTACCGGAGTTGCCCGTATGTTGAATTCAGATTGAATCTTGACAATTGCATCAAGTATGCTCTCATCCTGAATCTCTACTGCAACAAAGGCACGCATTAGTGGAATTCAGATTATGGCATCTATAATAATTTCCGGTAGCTTCATAGACTGGAGGATAAAGTTTGTGAGTGTGAAACTAATCGTATGTCTTACAGGAATGCCAGGGGCCGGAAAAACCACAATAGCTGAGGGTTTGAAATCAAAAGGCTTTGATAAAATTACAATGGGTGATGCTGTACGAGCAGAAGCTACAAGAAGAAAGATAGATCCAACAGGGGCTAATCTTGGCAAGCTAATGATTGAACTGCGAGAAAAAAATGGTCCAGGTGCAGTGGCTGAGCTCATAAAAGATGGAATTCAAAATTCCAAGTCTGATGTTATACTTGTAGATGGAGTACGATCGCTTGCAGAGGTTGAGGTCTTGAAAAAAATTGGCACAGTCAAAGTTCTTGCAATTCATGCATCTGGTGATATACGATACAAATTCCTAACAGAAAGGAGTCGGTCTGATGCTCCATCTGACCGTGAAGATTTTACAAAAAGGGATTCAAGAGAAATTGGAGTAGGTATGAGCGAATCAATTGCACTTGCAGACGAAACAATCTCAAATAACAATATGACAATTCAAGAACTTGTTGATACTTCATATAAAATCATCAAGGGTTGGATGAATTGAAAATTCCAAATGTTACCTGCAAGATTGAAGTCTATGCTGCAGTAAATGCATCCGAAGATCCAGACAAGGTACGACTTGCTGTATCTCATGTCATACTAGAAACAGATTACCAGTACAAGGAAGGAAGCATCAAGGCAACCTCAAACAAGTTGGAATCGCTTGTAAAAATCCAAGAGACAATCAAAAAACATCGAACCAACAAGATCTACCGTAGACAAATGCGATTTAATACCAAAGGGGATACAACTTGGTTTTATCTTAACAAACAGGCAGCCTTTGTGGATATCATTGCAGTATGCGAGCAGGCAGAAGAGTCTGCCATGGGCCCAATCAAGGTAATACTTCATTCACAGGACCTTGAGAAGGTAGTAAACTGGCTTGCACCTGAGCCGACCCCCACCGAATAACTGGATAAATTTACTACACTTGCTCAACTAGTATACATTTGCGCTTTTTTATGAATACCTCAAGAAAAGTAACTGTTTGATAGGCAAACTGATCATTATTGGAATCATTATAGCTGCAGTAGCTATCTTTGTACCAAGCTCATCGAAATTCTTTCAAAGTGTACCATCATCTATTGATACTGTAAAGGGAAAAATTGATCAAGTTGCAAGCAACAAGCAAGTAATCAATGATTCCAATCTAGCTATCAAGGAAGTGGGCTTGGGTGCAAAATTGCTTGAAAATAATTCTGGTATACTGACAGGTGGAGTTTCAACAAATAATACTTCGGTTTATCAACTTGCTCCACAATATGTAACTCAACAAAACTATACTGGACAGGTCTTTGAAAAAAACGGCAACACATGTCAAATCTCTGTTCCAGAATTGGCCCAGACAATAAATGGAATAAAACAGATAACTGGAATAATTCAACTTGATCAGTGTCAGGCCAATGCAGGTGATCCTGTGCAGGTAACCGAACTTACAGCAAAACCAAACTCTCCACCAGTAGATGTTTCAAGCGGTCTGATAATTTCTCCTTATTCTAATGGTATCAGTACATTGCCTGGTACAACAGCTTTACCATCTCTTCCGTCGTATTATAAAACAGTCCAGCTAACTACAGTAAATCAAGGAAACAATACCATACTAAATTTTGTTGACACGTCTGGTCAGACAAAATCAGTTACAGTCACAATGAAAAACAGTGATGCCATTTTATTTTCTGGAACATTTTATTCTTCAAAGTTTTCAACCCAAGTTAACGATGTTCCAAATACACCACATATCATAGAGATGACAATAGACAATACAATTTACGGAACATTGCACGCATCTGCATATGCACCATCTAACATGCAAAACTCTACCATAACTGGTGTTTTATCACCATAGAAATCAAAAAGTAAATCTCAGTATCGCTTGAACTAGAATTTTATAAAAACAGGAAAAGGTGTAATGGCGTGACCCTGTATAGGCAAAAGCTTTCTCTTGCCGCTTCATACAACGAATTGTACTTGACTATGTACCATTTTTCACAGGATCACGCAAATTCATTTGCCAGAATTTGCATCTTTCCGCATTGTTCTTTATACGTTATTCTCTTATTTAATAATTAGTGTGATTTATTTCATGAATACATTTTATTTTATATAAATTATTGTTCTGATACCTGAAATAATCATCAATTTCTTGTCAACTAATCAAATTAATCTGTAAAATTCGCGAATTCAGGATTAGTATAATGATATCATATCAACTAGTTCTGGAAGTGCCTTTGCAGCAGAGGTCCTAAGAGACAAATCCATGCTTGACGACATGGGCGTATCCTCGATATTTACCTCAACGAGTGTGGCTCCATTTTGCTTGGCATAGACAGGCAATAGATTGGCAGGAGATACTGCAAGCGAGGTTCCAACAACAATCATGATGTCACAAGATACTGCTTCTTCCATTGCAGATCCCCATACATCCTGCGGTAAAGCTTCACCAAACCAAACAACATCAGGTCGTAGTATGTTTCCACATTTGCAGAGTGGTGGAAGCTGGGAAAACTTGGATGTGATACCATCTTTGAAATCACATACGGTACACTTGATTGTAATGATACTTCCATGCAATTCGTAAACATGTGAGCTTCCGGCTCTCTGGTGAAGACCATCAATGTTTTGGGTCAGGACAGAAATTTTTTTATGTTTTTCCAGTTCTGCAATGGAAACATGTCCAGGATTTGGATTTGCATCTAGTATATTTTTTCTTCTTTCCTCATACCATTCCCATACAAGTTTTGGATCTTTATAGAATGCATTTATTGTTGCAAGCTTCATTGGATCGTACTTTCTCCAGAAACCATCTTTGCCGCGAAATGTAGGAATTCCACTCTCTTGAGAAATTCCTGCTCCTGTTACAAATACAATTTTTTCTGCCTGTCTTAATTTATTAGATATGACATCCCACATTTTATTTGATGTCAATCTCTAATAGATCCCTTGCAGCAGTAACGGAACCATGAATTGTATTTGCTTCATTGACAAGCTCTTGCACATCTTCGTATCT
>DATEZN010000267.1:0-2169 GCA_035255545.1 Nitrosotalea sp.
GAAAAATTTATGGCGCCCTTGGCGGGATTTGAACACGCGTCGAGGCCGTGACAGGGCCCCATTCTAGACCGGGCTTTACGAGGAATGGAATTAACCACATCCCCTCTATACTACAAGGGCGTTAAAATACTGTGAAAGAAAATCTGAGTTTAAAGCTTTCTTTTCTTCGAAAAATTTTGTAAAAGACTAAATTATACACAACTATGACCCTTCGCTATGGGTTCGTAGCTCAGCCAGGTAGAGTACCGGACTTTTAATCCGGCTGTCCGGGGTCCGAATCCCCGCGAACCCGCTATTTCATAGATCTATTTTTAAGACTTGTAAAAGTGTAGCAAAATATCATTTCAGACTTAATGCCCCAAAAATAGAAAAATTCTAACTAACTTAGGTTCAGTTCTGGAAACTCTGCTTGCTTGATGCCCAAGTCATGCTGGAGTGTTCTGATCTTCTTTGCATATTCAGCCATTCTGGTGTTATCACTCTGTACCTTGGCGATTTTATATCCACGCCAGGCTTTTTTGAGTGCACCCCATGTCTGACCTGCAGTGTAGTTAGGGTTGTTTGTTTGTGGTTGTACGAATTGATACATACTAAAAGATGAGTTGTAAAAATCAGATATCAGTACATATGTTAAGTAAAATCAATATAAAAGTCAAGTTTCTCACATTAAATTCAGATATTTACTAATTTTATCTGTAAAAATCTTCAATTTTTGTGTGTTTCTGACATATTTTAGGTTTTGTTTTTTATCAAGGAATTTACAGTGCTTTCCAGACTCCCAATTGCTTCTCTTACTTCATTTGTTCTCTTTCGTGTACCTATTTCGTATGCCTGAATCTTTCTTTTCCTGTCTACAATCATTCTTTTCTGTTCATGTGTACCAGAAGATCCTTGCGAGCGTCTAGTTTCAAGGGATGATTCAGGAGTTGTTGACTGGATAATTTTGTAAAGATCCTTTGAATCAATTTCGTTAGACGGAATTGTTTTCTTTACTTCAGATATGGATAATTCAGTTAGAGATTTTTTTGAATTAGCTGCTATTTGCACTAGATGTCCAACTATTTTATGTGACACTCTAAACGGTATTCCTTTTCGAACCAAGTGTTCTGCAATATCAAGAGAGATAGAGAATCCACCATCAATTGCTTGTCGCAGTTTTTTTTCATTTACAGCCATGGTTTTAAGAAGAGAATTAATGACAATCAATGACGATATTATTATTTTTGAAGTTGGCCAAATCGAGACTTTGATTTGTTGAAGATCCCTATTGTATCCAGATGGAAGGCCCTTTAGATTCGACAATATTGCCATCTGATATCCTATCACTTGGGCAGTTTTTCCACGTACGAGCTCAAGTATATCTGGATTTTTCTTTTGTGGCATGACACTAGATGTAGAAGTAAACTTGTCTGATAATTCAAGAAAAGAAAATTCCGAAGTAGACCATATGATAAAATCTTCTGCCATTCTACTCAAATTTGTCATCATGATAGAAGAGTCGCTTACATATTCTGCAACAAAGTCTCTTGATGAAGTTGCATCAATTGAATTCTCAATTAGCCCCTTGAATCCAAGCATTTTTGCAGTTGATTGTCGGTCAATTGGAATACTTGTCCCCCCAACAGGACCTGCACCAAGAGGAGATTCATTGATTCTACCATATGTGCCATAGAATCTGTCAAGATCCCGAAATAGAGCATCAGCATATGCCAAAAGGACGTGAGAAAACAATCCAACTTGAGCCTGTTGTAGATGAGTATACAGAGGTACAATCGTATTCTGGTGTTTTTCTGCCAGTTGTATCAGTGTGGATATAGTTTCGTTTAAGCAAAAACAGACGATATTGATATCATCTCGTATCTTCATACGTATGTCAAGTGTGACTTGATCATTTCTTGAGCGTGCAGTATGCATCTTTCCACCAGCCTCTTTTCCCGCTTTTTTTATCACTAGAGATTCAATTAGTTCATGAATGTCTTCTGCCTCTGACTTTGCAGAAAAATCTTCTTTTTTGAGTTTCTCCAGAGCACCAAGAATTTTTCCTGCTTCTGTTTTTGTTAGTATTTTATTATCAAATAGCATCAGTGTGTGAGCCTGGCTTCCAAGTATATCATACAATGCAATTTGAAAGTCATCTGAAATTGATGAAAGAAATTCTAATGTGTTTTC
>DATEZN010000268.1:0-2839 GCA_035255545.1 Nitrosotalea sp.
CTGGACCAGATCCAGCACAATTTGGAGATGGTAGCTATTCAGGATATTATGCAGTTTCACCAAATACAAACGCGGTTCTAGTTCATGCTACACTTACTGCTACAAACCAGCCAGTACTACACAATGATTTTCAAAACCAACTCGAAATAATGACAACAAGTGGCCAAGTAAATTATCTTGATTGTGCTGCCATAACAAACTCTGATGGCACCTATTGGACACTTGTTCACGGCTATGGTAATACTGTAGAAGCTTCACATTTTGATACATTATGGGTTGATACCAGTGCAAATCAACCTCTCACAAGAGAATGCACTGTAATTACAAATGGTGAAAACTATCTGAAACTATACATGGATGGTGTTATGGTTTACTCTAGTAATACACTTTCACTTGCAATGCCTGCACCATTTGATTATTATCTACAAACAATGAATTCATACTATAATCAGATGCGATATGGTGTCTTCAAGGATTATTATGCAACAACTGATGAAAACATCCAAGTTACAGGTAATCCATCAAATGCTGCAACTGTATCACTAGTTGATTCATCCGGAACTACTCTGGTAAGCTCATCTGTAACAGCAGGTTCTGCAACACTTGATGTAGGAAAATATGATTTCCCACTTGCTGCAACAATATATGTAAAAGATTCAAGTGGAAATGTAATCGCATCAAGTCCTGAAAACATCTATGGAGGAGATGCATTTACAGTATCTGTTGGTGGAACTGTAGCTGCACCACAACCTCCAACAAATCTCTCTGCCAATACAGTATCCGCATCTCAAATTAATTTATCTTGGAGTGCACCAAGTGACAATGGTGGCTCTGCAATAACTGGATACGAAATAGAGCGTTCACCGGATGGTTCCACTTGGAGTACAATTGTATCCAACACTGGCTCTACCACAACAACATATTCTGATACCGGATTGTCTCCAAGTACTGCTTATACTTATCGTGTATCTGCAATCAATTCAGTGGGTACTAGCTCTACATCAAATACTGCATCTGCAACAACTAGTGATTCTAGTGTAACTGTGCCACAACCACCTACTGGACTTACTGCGTCTTCCACCAAAGTCTCTACAATCAATCTTAGTTGGAATGCGCCTTCAAGTGATGGCGGCTCACCAATAATTGGTTATGAGATTCAAAGATCAACTAATGGTGGCTCGTGGAGTACAATTGTATCCAACACTGGCTCTACTACAACAGCATACTCTGACACTGGATTGCTTCCTCTTTTGACTTATACCTACAAAGTTTCTGCAATCAATGCTATTGGCACTAGCTCTCCCTCAAACACTGCTTCTTCTACAACTTTGCTGTTAGGACCTCCACCAATACCTGGTGGACTTGCTTCCTTAGGCACGATATTGATGCAAAAACTTCTGTAATTTGATAGTTACACTACGAGCACAAGATTAACTACGTAATCAGATTCTTAACAAATTCTTTCAAGAAGTGACTTTTCACTCTCATAATAAAGTCGCAGGACTGGATTTTCATCAAGAAGTTTCAACAGGTACAGTGTTCCCCCTTTACTGTATTTCTTTATGTTTTTTATAAGATATACATTGTCAGAGTTTTTTTCCTGTTCTTCTATTATGCGAACTCTCTCACCTTTTGAAAAAACTGACACGTTTTTTACAGAAAATATTAGCACATTAAGTTTGCTCATGAATTTACAGTAATAATCTTCTAGATGAAAAATATATCACATTCTAAAAAATATTTGAAAAACAAATTAATTTTTTAGTATGTTGAAAATATGATCTATTGTTTGTATTCTGATATTGTACCAGTGACAATATCCACACTGACTTGGACAATTTTTTCATGTGTTAGACCAATATCCATTGTTATTTTACATGTTGTATCATTGAGAATTGCAGATTTGAAAACTACTGGAGAATTGTATTGCTCTAGAAACTTTCTTGCTATTTGTATTGCACTACGAATCCTACTGTCTAAATTCATTGTTAAAAAATCAGTTCTATCTATATTATCATGTAGAAAATTTCGCACATATGCAATTACGATCTGTGGAATTTAACCATTAGGCGTGTACATTCTGTAAAAATTACTAGTAATATGGATCCATAACATCATGCTTTTTCTAATGTATCTAGTTACAACAACCCATCCTTCAATAGTGGTTGCTTGTAATTTTGTTATGGGATAACCATTTTTCATTTGTACAAATAATATCGCATGAAATCTACAATCCGTATTGATGTAATAGAAGAATCTTACCATGACTTTATCAACAATTGATTTTATTAAACCGTAGGTGGGTTTTGATGGGTTCCCACAGGATTGTTCTATATTACAGCTAGAACAAAGCATCCTCTCCATACCATGATGAAAAACCCATATTTTTTTTACGCAACTGATCACACACTGTATTTTCGTGAAATTGTTGTTACAAATTTTTGAATGACTAGAAATGTACCAAGTTCGTCAAATGCTAATCAAAGAATTCGCGTGGGTTTGTCATTATGGATGCCAGTCGAGGTAGCATGGCATTCAATTGAGCCGTCTGCTTTTCGTACTGTGTTTTCCCATTGCATTGGGCGTAGATTTAAAATTGTATCCACACTACCATCTTTGAGTATCTCTATGCGATCTATTACCCATCCATATTCAGAATCTGTTCTTCCATAATGAGAGCGAAAGATCCAGGCACCATACACGTCTCTTCTCCAAAAGACTGGGTCATTGCCTGCAAAAACTTCACCTTTAGACCATACTTCCCATATTGTATCTGATGATAGCTGTATCTCTACTATTTCTATATCTTGCATGTTTTTCATATGATGATAATTTATTT
>DATEZN010000269.1:0-8814 GCA_035255545.1 Nitrosotalea sp.
TGTTCTTGCTTTACTTCTGGGCAGTATATTTACAACATATGCAGTATACCCAGTTTATGCGGATTCGAAATTTGTAACTGTAACTGCAACCAATACCGAAGGACAAACCATGATTTCAGTTAGCAATAGTGCAAATAATACTGGAAACATTGTTTCGCTTACTTTAGAGATAAACGGAACAGGTACCTTCAAATCATTTAACATACAAAACGACTGGACAGGTGTCAAGACTTCACCAACCACTTTGGCATTTAGTGCAATAACACCACTTGAACCAGGTACAACAACATCTTTTGGAATCAAGACGGATCAACAAGCACCAACCATAGCGTGGAAAACATCAGATGGAGAATCAGGTCAAATTGGAATTCCACAAACTAGTATCAATCATGTAGGACAGACTAGTCAACAACCGGGCAATAATCAAGATACCGGCAAAACAACAACTGTTGTTTCACCTCCACCACAAATACCAAAAGGCATACTTGATACATCAACATTTAGAATAATCCCTGCAACTCCGGCACCAAATTCTCACATTCGTGTAGTTGGTTTGAGTTTTTCAGCACAAGCCAGTCTTGATTTGTATGTCGGCAGTGACAAGATAGACTCATTTTCATCTGATAGTAACGGAAACTTTGTCACAACCGTACTTTTGCCAGCATCAGAACAACCAGGTAGCGCCAACTTTATTCTAAAGGACCAACAAAATAACCAAAAATCATTTTCTACAAATATCAAGACACCATCAACTCGTAGTAGTGGTCCAATTACAAATATCCCTCTAACACTAAATGTTAATCCCATTTACCACAGAGGAGATACAAATTCAATTAACGGTACAGACAATCCTGGAAGTACCGTAACTCTAACCTTGTTAGACACAAAAGGAAACCCAATAACAACTTCAGTGGTAGAATCAGACAAAAATGGAAACTATGCAACGAAAGACGTAGTACCAATTGATAGAGATTTTGGCCAATATTCAGTTACAGCATCAGATGGAAAAACTCAGGTAACTAAACAATACAACATTGTCACAACTCACAATATTTCAATTGTACCATCTGCTACAAGATATGAGCAGGGACAGACAGTTATCATAAATGGCACTTCAATCTCAAATCAGCTTGTACATTTTGTAATAACAGACCCTACCAATCAACCCATTTATTCAAAGGATGCAAACGTATCATCTACAGGTACAATCTCCATGTCATACAAGTTAGATGATTCTGCCATAGAAGGAACCTACACTGTAACTGTAACACAAGGCACTGATCTTGTGACTGTTTTATTTGGAGTGGGCCAAGATGTATCTCAGCCCATAACAGCAACATTAGACAAGCTTAGTTATCAGAATACAGACAATCCCATCATTAGTGTTACAGGTCCTTCATCCTCAACTCTGAATCTCATCATAGTAGATCCTTCAGATACACAAAAGTTTGCAGACATTATTAATTTAGGATCAGGTGGACAGGCAACATATTCATTTAATTTAACTTCATACACACCAGGAATTTATGCAGCCGTAGTTTCCCATGCAGAAGAAAAAGTGGAACGACCATTTGCAGTAGGACTTTCATCATCAACTGGACAAATTTCACTTAGTATTGTAAAGGATTCATACTTGCCAGGGGACAACATCATAATTATTGGAACCACTGCAAATTCAAACAGTCTTCTCCAACTTTCCTTGACTGATCCAAATGGTCAAGTAGTAAAAACTGTACAGACATTCTCAGACAAGACTGGACACTTTTCTTCATTTGATTTCACCCTCCCATCTACTGCAATTCCAGGAACATGGAAACTAGATGGCACTAGTGGAGTAAATCATTCATCCATACCAATAATCGTCAAGTCATCAACTCAAGGAATTACAGTTTCTCTAGATAGACCTTCAGGTGCATATACAGCAGGAGATATTGTAACAGTCTCTGGAAGCGATGCAGGTGTTACTGCATCAGTGAGCATCACCATAAATAGCAACAGTACAGTTATTGACAAATTGCCCACTTCAGCAACAAATAGAGGTGACTATAGTACAGCTTGGCAAGTCCCACGTAGTGTCAATCCAGGAATATACACAATAGAAGCATCTTCTGCCACAGGTAAAGCAACAATCAGTATGACAATCCAGTAAGGAATCAATTAGTAATATTTTTTATATCCAATACTTGAGAACGACTTGTGAATCTAAAGAATAAGATAGATGAAATACCAGACTTTCCAAAAAAAGGAATTTTATTCAGAGATATTAGTCCACTCTTAAGAGACCCAGCAGCGTTATCGCTTGTTATAGATGAATTTACAAAAATAATACATCCAAGTGATGTAGACGTTTTTGCAGGAATAGAATCAAGAGGTTTTCCACTAGCATGTGCACTAGCGCTCAAATACAATAAAGGAATGATAATGATTAGAAAGCAGGGAAAATTGCCAGGTACTACTCACAAAACAACATACAACATTGAATATGGAACTGCAACAATGGAGATCCAAACTAATGCAATAAAGAAAGGTCAAAAAGTGTACATTTGTGATGATTTGCTTGCAACTGGAGGTACTGCAAAAGCAGCTGCAAGTCTAGTTGAAAAGATAGGTGGCAGCGTATCAGGTTTTGCTTTCATAATAGAATTAACTGATCTGAAAGGATCAAAATCAATCAAGGGTTACAAATACAACTCATTGGTGAAATATTGACAGAGCAAGCAGAGATAGGCATCTTTGGAGGAACCGGAATATATGATTCAGGACTTCTCACAGAAAGCAAAGAAATTACAATAGATACTCCATTTGGAAAAACTTCAGATTCTATAACAGTTGGAGTTTACAAGGGAAGAAAAGTTGCATTCATGCCAAGGCATGGCAAAAAGCACACCATTCCACCCCATCTCATAAATTTTAGAGCAAACATCTGGGCATTCAGAGAGATGGGAATTAAGAGAATCATAGCGCCATCCGCAGTTGGAAGTCTCAGAGAGGAATTGAAACCTGGAGATGTTGTACTTCCATCTCAGTTCATAGATTTTACAAAATCAAGAAAATATACACTGTATGAAGACAACAAAGTCATTCACATATCAGTAGCTGATCCATTTTGTCCTGAGCTTCAAAATGTTGTTTCCAGCGTAGCAAAGAAAATGAATTTGTCCATTCACAAAGATGCAACATACATTTGCATCGAGGGACCAAGATTTTCAACAAGAGCAGAATCAAAATTCTACAAAAATGTAATAGGTGCAGACATCATAGGTATGACTCTGGTTCCAGAATGTCAGCTTGCAAGAGAAGCTCAAATGTGTTATGTATCAATTTCCACAGTAACAGATTATGATGTATGGGCAGACAAGCCAGTTACTGCAAAAGAAGTTCTAGAGACTTTATCTAAAAATGTAGGAACAACAAAGAACATACTGTCATTGCTTTTGGACTCCATACCAGAACAACGTGGTTGCTTGTGTCACAAGGCATTTGAAGAAGCCCAGTTCTAGCCATCTGCAAAGGATTCTTTTGTGAGTCCTTCTGGAAGAGTGATATCTCCGCGAACAAGTTTTTGTTGGAGTTCATTTATCACATCATCCACATTATAGCCAAGTTTCACAAGATTCTTTTCCACCATCTTTGATATTTTGGCACCAATGTTATGACCACCAATTCTACCAAAGGCTATTGCGTTGAACTTGAATGGATGACCATCAACATTAAAGGTACCAGTTATCTTGGCAGCTATTTGACTGCCACGAACATTATTGATATGAACTTGAATGTCCATGTAAAACTTAGATCTCTACTGCTTTGTTAATTGAGGCTTCGATAAGAAAGCTCCAATGCTTATCATCATCAACCTTAAAATCATTGACTCGAAGTTTTATCACTTTTTCATCAACACATTCATGTTGAATTTCATCATTTTGTTTTATCTTGACTAATTTCCATTTATCTTTGTGTTTTTTAAGATTGCATAAAAGTACAGCCCATTTTTGATCTGGAGATATTTTGGGCATTCCCACATAGTCTACAATACTTTCAATTCCAAGTTGTTTTTCTTCACAGAAAATTTTCTTGCATTTTGCACATCGCCATGTATCAACTGAGCCAATTGTTCTTCTTTCATAATTGATATTGGTAACTCCAAAGTACACTATTTCATGATTACAAGAAGATTCTTCGTCTGCAGACATGTTTCCTCCTCCATTATCGGTTATATTTAGTTCTTGCATCATCATATGGTTTTTCTAAAACAATTGAGATGTTATCTACCAAAAGATTCTTCTTGAACAAAATATTTTCCCTTTCGCACATTCTTCTATACATATTGACAACAGCAAATCTAGGATGCATTGATTCAAACTCTGTTTTTGTAATATCAATAAAGCCTCCATTTTGAATAAGGCTTGTTGCAGCTTGATGTGCATCATCTTCAGATATGTTCAGAGCATTTGCTATGTCTTTAGCAGACATTTTACCTTTCATTACAACCAAGACATAGACCTTGGACTGTATTGGAGATAATCGAAGCTCTGAGACAATATTTTCCTCAACAGTATCAATACTGACACTCACAAATACTGAGACTCATAATGCCATAAATAAACATGCCAAAATCACAGCTGAAAATAAATATGGAACACGATCAATCGTCTCATGAGATTAATCATAGGGTTGACCGGAAGCTCAGGAATTCTATATGGTGTAAAAATGTTAGAAATTCTCAAGCAATGCAATGTTGATGTTCATTTAATCATGACAGAATGGGCAAAGAAATGCTTGGTATTAGAAACTGATTATGATTTGAAATATGTAAAATCACTGGCAAGCCATTATTCAGATGACTCTAACATGGCTGCAAGTGTATCAAGTGGAACACACAAGACAGATGGTATGATAGTCATTCCTTGTACCATGAAAACTCTATCAAGCATTGCAAATGGATATGAAGAAACTCTGGTTGCCCGAGCTGCTGGAGTTACCATGAAAGAATCCCGTAAACTAGTTCTGGTTCCAAGAGAGACTCCACTTACCAGCATTCATCTAGAAAACATGCTCAAGCTTTCAAGAATTGGAGTAGTGATACTACCTGCCATGCCAGGTTTTTACAACAGACCAAAGAATATTGATGATATTTTGAATCATGTGATAGGAAAGTGCTTAGATCAATTTGACATTGAGCACAACCTGTTTAAAAGATGGGAAACCACCTGAGTAGAATCAATTCATCATAGAATTATCAAACAATCATACATTTACTTTTGATCAAAATTCTACGAGTGTTTATATTTGGAGTATAGTTAAATCATACAGAATATCTTTGGCAAGCTACAAAAGCAGATACTCTAATGACAAATCATTTGATCTTATCATTCCCTTAATGGTTTTGCTGTTCTTGGGTGTGGTGTACATGCTTTCACTTAGATCTTCACAGGGGTATGTCAATTTCATACTTATTGGAATAGCTGCTATGATTATGATTTATTGGGTCAGAGTACTAAAGAAGATGACAGTAGAGAGTAGCACTCCGCAATATACACCAAAGGAAGCAGACACAAAGAATTGGGTATACGACCTCATAAATGGAGAAAAAGAGATAATATTTGTAGCAGAAGTACCAGGTCCAGAAGACCAAGTTACTGTAAGGTTGATTGATAAAACTCTATACGTACGAGGCTCAGGACACTTTTCAAAAGAGGTTCCAATTGAGACAACACCAGACATGGGAATTCATGATTTCAAGTACAGAAACGGTGTTCTCACCTTACGAATTAAAAAATTAGAAACTCTTTGATTCTTCTAGTTTTGCTGGAAGATACTTGTCTGTAATATTAGTAAGACCATACTTTGAGAAGGCTTCAAGTTCTGCCTTTCTCTTCAACTTGAGAAAGACCTCTAGTTGTTTTTTCCAGTTTCCCTCTTGATATCTAGGATCTTTTTGAAGGTCATAGATTCTCTTTATGTCAGATTCAGTCATAGGAATTGTCGGAAGTTTGTATTTCTCAATATCAGTTGCCCACACACCCAACCACTTGGCATCTGGCACAGTCAATTCCCTCAAGTGAGCTGCATTTGCAGAACCGGATTTTATTACCATTGCAATGTGTTCGCCATATACATCACCGTCAGCTAGTATAACAACAGGTAATCCCATTTCTTTATTCAATCTTCTCAAAAGATTTCTCGTCGATCTAGGAGCTTGACCTGCAGTATCAACAATTAGAGCTTTGAATTTTTTATGAACTTTTTCTTCAACGAATCTTGTAAAAAGACCACCCTTCTCTATGGCAATTACAAGTTCTGCACTAGTATCAACAAGTTCAGCACTACTCAAACTTGGGCCTATCAAATATCCATCAGGGTGATCTGATAGATTCATTCTCTTTCCTTCATATCCTGGAACAGTATACTCTATTGTCAAGTCACCAAATACACTACTTCGTTCCTCAGGAAATATGTGAAACTCTTCACGTGGACTTGTGAGTACAGCTTCAAGATCTACTATTATGTTGTCAGACTCAGGCTGATCCTCAAAATCAATGCTAAATGCCTGTGATGAATAGTAAATGTCTCTTAATGTGGATGATTTTCCCTCTCGTACCAACCTGTTTACAAAGAAAGCAAGCCATGCAAGTTGTGTGTATGAACGCAATTGTGACATGTTTCGAGAACTACGAACAGCACTTGCACTACCCAAGATGTATTGTCTTATTTTTTTATCATAAACAATATTGCTTACAGACCTACTCGGTATAACAAATTGTGGAAATTTTCCTTTGTCTAGATTTTCATATATGCTAAGACCTTGTTGTTCTAACAGTGACAGCAATCTTTTCTTTCTTGTTTCTGCGGTCTTTGCGCTAGACTTGTTCTTCAATCTCACTTCCCATCCTTATTAGTTGGTTATAATTTGGTTCTTTTTTCTTGCCAGAAAGTTCAGTTGCAAATTGTGCAATGAGCGGTACATATTTTGAATAAAGGTTTGCTCTCTTTTTTGCCATGTCAGCTGCTCCTTGTCGTGACATATGAACAGCTAACTTTCTTGCCAAATACTGTAATGCATTCTTTAATTCTCTTTCAATCTCAGGTCTATCTGCCACATTTTCTTTTCCTACAGTCTTGTAAGGAATTCTAGTGGAACAAATATGTGATACAATGACAAGTGGGGGATCTCCTTTTATTTTGTATCTAGTCCACTCAGTCTCGTTAACTATCTTGAGTACCACATCACTTCCCTCATCATACAAGAGAGGTATACGATTTGCAAAACGGTAAACTTTGAGTCCGCTCGGTGGAATATCCCCCCCATAAGCAATACCCATTTCCACTACAAATGGAAATCCAGAATATGCTGATGCATTACGTTGCCAAACTGCTGCAAATTCAGGGTTGAAAAATTTCATGATTCCCTTTGAGAGAGGTTCTTCCCCAAGAGGCGCCAAGCAGCTAGGGTCCGGAGATAAGAATTCCTCGAATTTTTGAAGTGCATCTGCTAGTTTTACCAATTCATCGTTTGTCATGCTGCCTATTCTTTTATCGGGCTTGAACTTGGCAAACTCACAGAATTTTTCAGCAGTTGTAGGTCCAACTCTCTGGAATCGCTTTGTCAAGAATGTGAGAAGTGTATCACCTTGAACAGTGCTTGCAATTTGTTTGTAATAGGGGCTATCTGGACTCAATTCTACTGCATGAGACTGGGACTCACCAAAGTCCCAATATGTTATAGTTTTATTTGCAACATCAATGTCATCAATTCTGATTTTTTGTAGCCCTTCAAAATCAATATTCAAAAATGACATTACCGAGACTACGGTTCTTACTGGTTTTGATATGTCAGACCAGCGTTTCTGTGCACGTTCTAGAATCTCTTTTGGTGAGAGATTCTTCTTCAGGCCCAATTCTTTTTTGACTTTATCAATCATTTTGTTGTCTATAGCTGGAATTTGATAATGTGTATCAGTAATCATCCTTCTAATGGTTTCAACATCAATACCATGTGGATGAGGTTTGATAACAGTAGGAGGACGCGGCATATCTTTTACAATTCTTGCATAATGGAATTTTTCTCCAGCTGGATCTTCAAATGTTATTGATGCATAAGGTGTGATCAAAGAAGTTTGATATACATAATCTCTGATTTTGGATCCTGCTTTCGAGTAATCACCTTCAAGAACAATACTTACTGTAAGACCTGTCTTTGATGCTTCTTTTGTTGTATGTTTTTGTATGACCGGTTTGTTTTTCTGAATATCAAGTAACATCACAAACTCGTCAAGTGATTTTCCATCAGAACAACTTTTCACAGTTACTGGTTTGTTTGTAGTGATCTGACCATAAAGTATAGCCATTGTGGCACCAAGACCAAACATACCTCTTGCTTGTTTGAGACCAAATTTGGAACCATAAAGAACAGTACCAAAAGCAAGTGGAATATGTTCAGGATCAATTCCAGGACCATTATCTTTTACAGTCAAGATGTAGTGTTTTGGATCTGCTTGTTCAGGATCCACTGCTTTTATCGAGAGGTGAATATCAGGAAGTATTTTTCTGTGGTCACATGCATCAAGTGCATTTTCTACAAATTCTCTGACCGAAGTGTAAAGTGATCTTGTAGGATTACTAAATCCTGCAAGGTCTCTATTTCTGTAAAAGAACTCACTAGGGGATATTTGACTAAAGACTTCTTTACTCAAGTATATTTCCACCCTCCCAAAGTTGGAGTCTTTCTAATTTTTGTCTACGTCGTGACTCTTGTAAATCATTGTAAACTTTTCCATGAGTGCTACCACTTGAAATAGACGTTATTGCATTTACAGC
>DATEZN010000270.1:0-14163 GCA_035255545.1 Nitrosotalea sp.
ACAGCTAACAGCAAGTGAGATAGCAGGAATTGACGGAAATTATAGTAATTTGTTGGGTGCATACAACAACAAAGTCAGTGTAGATGATGTTGATCCATTGACTGACAAAGTCAAGGCTGCATTCTCTGTTGTCGGTGGACAAACACAGGATACTTCTCTCTCAACTTATTATGCTAATGTAAAAAGTCTGCTAAGCCAGGCGAAGGCTTCCTATGCTTCTGGAGATCATGATACTGCACTAAATTTGGTTACCCAAGCATATCTTGACAACTTTGAGTTCATTGAACCAACTCTTGCAGACCAGAATGCTACTCTAGAAGGAAATCTCGAGGATTCTATTAGAGGTGACTTGCGTGACATGATCAAAAATGGTACCTCTGTATCTGGAGTATCAGCTCAAATTGATATGATCCAGTCTCAATTGGATGGTGTAGCATCTGTAATACCCGAATTTGGTCCACTTGCTGGAAGTGTATTCATACTTGCAATAGCTGCAATCATTGCAATTAGAATAAAGGGTAACAGACTAGTGACTCATTTCTAGAATTTTTCTAGTGTAGCATTCTGATAATTCATAATATAAGTAATTGATGTAAAATGCCATACTCTGAATTTGTAATTTCTAAAATCCCTTTGATGATGTCTGTGGGGAATGCTGTTAGGTGCTATTCTTGACTGCATATTCTATTCTATTGGAATACACATATGTTTTCAACAATTGTGTCAATTGCGCAAATTAAATACGTGCCATAATTAGGCAAACCTAATGAAATCAACAATAAAATTGCTCATGATATTTGGTGCAATTTTGATATCATCCGTTCCGACAACACAGATCTTTGCTCAAGGATATGGGAGCATGACAACATCTAATTCTGCCGTACCGTCTGCTAGCTGTTTTGCAGCTGCATCTCCAAATGTAAATTGGAGTAATTGCAACATTGAATTCGCAGATGTTCATTTTGCTAACATGGCTGGAGCAAACCTCTCAGGTATGACTGCAACAAATGGATTATTCTATAATGTGAATCTCTCTGGTGCAAACCTCCAAAATGTTACCATGGTTGGGGCTAGTTTTCCATACTCTAATCTCTCTGGTGCAGACCTTCGTGGTGCAGATTTGAGAGATGTGGATTTCTACCATACTAATCTCTCTGGAGCAGACTTGCGTGGTGCAAACCTCCAAGGTGCAAGATTTCCAGGTGTGGACTTTAGCAATGCAAAGCTAGTAGGTGAGAACATGTTCCATACAAACATCATAGGAGCAGACCTGACTAATGCAGACATGCGAAATACAATGCTTGAAAATGTCGACATGAGGGGTGCAATCTTTAGTGGTACCAATCTTGAAGGTGCAGACTTGAAAAACTCTGATGTAACCGGAGGAAGTTTTGCAGGTGCTGACCTAACAGACGCCAACATTGGCGGTCTTGACTATTCTGGAGCAGACATGTCATGTCACGGAAACCCAGTCTGTAGTGGATAATAATATATTCATTATCTGACTATCCTAATTTTTATTATTTTATGTTATACATCTAATTTTTGTCATGTGGTAATCTAGTACCGGACTCTGATTGCCTGCATTGATTCTGTGAATCTTTGCAGTTCTTCGTAAAAGTGTATGCCCTTTTCGGTGATGACAAAAAAAGTGCTTCTCTTGTCAGCTTTTGCTTCCATAAGTCCAAAATCTATGAGTTTCTGACACTTGTCTGTTGCTGCATAGTGTGATAGGTTGGCTCTTCTTGCTATTGTTGTAATTATGGTTCCTTGTCTGCCACATTCTTTTGCAACCTGTAATACATCTGAAATCATTCCAAGCTCTGAGCGGTATGGCTGTCTTGACATACTCTCTCATGCAAATCTAGTTAATAAAAAATTGCGACACTTTGTTCCTGAACAATGTTAATTGAGATTTCAGTGACATCTTACATGTAATTTGGATCAAATCTAAAATACTAGTTTGTCTATATGATATTCGAAGATGATAGATGTTGTATCCATACTAGGTCACGTCATTGCCTTGTGCACTGGCACACTGCACCCCTAAGTTTTTTGAATAATTTTCTAGTTTTTTATTAGGATTTTACTATGTATCCCTATTGTGATTATGGTGTAGTATAGTTGGCATATGTATTTGCCACAAATGCATCTAGCGTATTGTTATCCATACCTGCTGCAGTCATGTAGACGTTTTCTGGAAAGAGTTTGTATGTGTCATTGTCCTGTATCACTGAAACCATTGGTGTTACTGGTTGATCTGTCTGAAAGTCCTCTGGTGCCATGTTGTACAAATCACATGTCTTCAAAAATCTCATGTATTTTGTACCAAAGTCTACCATGCATGTAGTCTCTAGGTTCCACTGTGCAACCTTGCCAAGATATACTGTATAGTTTCCTGATTGGATTGGCAGGCCAGTTATTGTTTTTACCGCTACTGGTGCAGATTGGATTGGCTCTACTGTAAATGTGGAGTTTGTTATGGTCTTTGTATAGCCGTCCTTTGTTACGGTTGCATCAACTTCATAAATTCCGTGAGTTGAAGGTATGGCCGACTGGTATTTGAAACTGCCATTATCGTCTGTAGTTGTAGTTACTATGACTGTTCCATATTCTATGAGCACATTTGCGTCTGCAATTGGCTTGTAGGCTTGGTCGTCTACGGTACCAACTATTGTTGGAAATCCGCCTTCAACTATTGGATCAGTCTGTGCTCTTACTGATACTAGCATCTGGTTGGCTAGCATGGACTCTGATACATGTACACTTGACATTATGACTGTGAATCCTATTACCAAGGCGCAAACTGTGAAAATGATATGCCTGTTCAACTTTCATTACTTTATTTTTTAATTGTTATTTGGTAAAATCTAATTTTTTTCTCTAAAATGTCAAGTAATTGTTAACTAGATTTTTTTTTGAGATTTTTATAAATTTTTCAAGCATTTACTTTATTACCATATTTTTTTCTACGAATCATATATGTTATTATGATTGCTACAACAATTGCAGCGATTGATATGTATAGATTTATGCCATTGAATATGTCTTCTACACTGTTCTGTGGAACTATTCTGTAAATTGTTCCTGCTGATAATGATGTTACATACAACATCCCATCAGGTCCTGTCACTACATCGCTGATGCAGCCAAATCCTGTAGCAAATACTATCTCCTTCATGGAATCTCCAATGTTTACTTCGTTGTCTGCAAGCTCTGGACTGTTAAAGACAAAACCGTCTCTGTTTTGGTTTAGTTGAAATCGATATACGTTTCCATTATTACAGTCTCCTACAAATACACTGTTCTGGTATTTTCCAAATCCTTGTGGGGATGTAAATGCAATTCCGGTTGGTGCTACAGTTTTTTGCCAACTAAACTGTGGGTCATGATATGTGTACCCTGGATACACTGGCATCATTGCAATCTGGGTCTTGTTTGCAGGACCTGCTACCACATCCCATCCACTGTTAAAACCTGGGGGAACCATGTTTACTTCATCTCCCCAGTCTGGACCATTCTCTGTATCCCAGAGGGTTCCTGTAACAGGATCAATTGTTAATCCGAAACTGTTTCTTATTCCAATTGCATAGTATGGACCTGGTGGGACAAGTCTGAAAATAACTGAGGTGTCATCAGGATCTCCTGTTGGGTGGTTTTGCAATTTTCCAAATCTTCCTGCATCGCCTACTACCAAATACACCGAGCCATTCTTGGATGTGATCATGGCACCGCCGTTGTGATATGTCTGGGTCTGCGGTAGATCTTTTACAAGTGTCTTGTTTACAAGCTGTTGTCCATTCCAGTCATAACTATAGACACGTTTTCCAAGTGCATGTCCTCCCATCTTGTCTGATTCTGTAAAATACAGATAGACCTTGTTTCCGACTGTTGTTATACCCAGCATTCCTTGTTCGCCAGTGCTTGTAACATTTTCTTGCAGTACTGCCTTGTCTTGTAATACTCCATTTCTAAACAAGTGCACCTGTCCAGAAACTTTTGATAAAACTAGAATATCGTTTCCTTCAAAGGCCATTGTAGTTGGGCTACAACAAATGCCTGTAACATAAGGCTGGATTGTAAATCCTGTGTCATTCATTATCGGTTCTGCATATGATGGTAATATCACAACACCAGAAAATATGAAAATAGAAATCAGCCAGAATTTCAATTGTTTTCTAATAAAAATACTATTTTATAAATACATCACAAACAATGTTCTCAATATTATAAATTATCTTTGAGATTTTATTTTGTATTTTTTATTGACTGTATGGTCTTTCTTGCAATGTAATGGTTACATCCATGTTCTTGTTATCTCTAACAATGTGTAAGATCATTTTATCTCCTGCAGACTTGTTGTCTTGCAAATAATTCAAGAGGTCTTCTAGCTTTGATACTGGATTGCTGTCTACTCCAGTTATAATGTCTCCACCATACTTGTACTTGATTCCATCTATTGTCTTTGTCTGGTTTGATGCATGCAGACCTGCTTTGGAGGCTGGACTGTCTGATACTATGTTTTCAATTAAAAATCCTGCACGTGTAGAGATTCCCAAACTGTCTGCCAAGTCTGGGTCAATTGAGATTCCTGATATTCCAAGCCATGGATGCTTGTAATGACCTGATTGTATTAGGGCTGGGACGATTCTCTTCATGGTGTTCGACGGTATGGCAAAACCTACCCCTGAAAACTCACCAGTGTCAGTTTGAATTGCAGTATTGATTCCTATCACCTCACCACGGTCATTCAAAAGTGGGCCGCCTGAATTTCCTGGATTTATTGCAGCATCTGTCTGGATTACATTTGGAATGGAAAATGACTGGAGATTTGGAGGATTGAGAATTCTTCCTAATTGACTTACAATCCCTGATGTCATTGAACCGCTTAGACCAAATGGACTACCAATGGCAGTAACTGCATCTCCTATGCGAAGCTTTGACGAGTCCCCTAATGGCAATGGATGCAATACCTGTGGGTCTGCATTCACTTTGATCACTGCCAAGTCTGCATATACATCAGTGCCACTGACATTGGCTGAATATGATTGTCCGTCATGAAATACAACTCGTATCTTTTGATAATCGTCTACAACGTGATTACTTGTAATGATATGTCCTGCAAGATCGTATACAATTCCTGATCCAATTGCTCTGTCTGAAGAATTATCGCCTGTCTTACGAACTACGATTTGCACAACACCATCTTGTGATTTTGCAAAAAGATCTGCAAGACTTAGCTGACTTCCAGTACTTGATGGTACAAGATTTCCTAGGATAGAAGTTTGTTGTGTGGAATCTGTTTTTTGTTGCTCAAGTACAAATGCAAATACTATGACTAGAACAATAATTCCATATGCTCCGCCTAAAATTGCTGTAGTCTTGTCCAAGCACATGAACTAATCTTAGGTTACTGTATAATCCTTACTCACAAGCTAATTGGATTTTGTACTGTTTCTGAGATGGAATATGTTCTTCCTCTCCATGTGACTGAATTATTTTTCTTTGCATGCAAAATACCACTTGCAAATCCTGACACAATTACTGCACTACCAAGTGGTGTAAACAATGCATGTGAGAATCCAAGACCTAATCCCTTCTTTGCATCTATTGTACTTCCAAGATATACCAATCCTGATGCAAATGATGATGCAACAAGCAAGACCTCAAAAGATATGGAAAGATTTGCATAGAATGCAGAATAGACAAGGGCTGGAAACGGCACAAACAGCAAAAATAACACTGCAAAAAATATTCCTATTGCCATCTTGTTTGACTGGATGTAGAGCGGAATCATTAGCCTCTTGAGTGCGTGCCATAGCGTAGTCTTGTCTCTTGCCCATACTGCTTCTATCAAGTGCTCTCCACGTACCATCTTTAGCTTGAATCCTTGCTCCTTTACTTTTTTTCCTAGTGCACCATCTTCAACAATCTCGCTTTTTACGCTTTCATGTGTTCCAACTGATTCGTATGTTTTTCTTTTTATGATGAAAAAACTTCCAAAGAAATATCCTGTCTTTTTAGAAGGATCGTTTACCCTTAGTGCTGAAAATCTTGTATGCAAAAATGTCGATAAAACTGGCAGAGTTATTTTTGTCCACCAGTCAAGACAAAGCATCTTTGGAACAACTGTAAGTGCGTCCAAGTCTTCGCTCAAGAGGTGGTCTACTGCAAGTGAGATTGTCTTTTGTGTGTGGACAGTGTCTGCGTCTGTAAATAACAACAATTCTCCTGATGACACCTTGAATCCCTCAATGCATGCCCAGTTTTTTCCAATCCATTTCTCTGGTTTGGGTGCTGCCTTGACATGCACTACCTTGGAATTTTTCTTTGCGATTTTTTTAATTATTTCTTCGGTTCTGTCATCTGACATGTCATCGATTACAACTATCTCATAATTTTTGTAATCTTGGTCTAGCAAGGAGTTGATACATTTTTCAATAAACAACTCTTCGTTTCTTGCAGGTAGGATGATTGATACTTTGGGTGTGTGATGTGGCTTGGAATCATACTTGTCAAGAAATGGTGAATCGCGAAATGTAATCCACATTGATTTTATCAAAAATATCCATGCGACAGAAACGCTCAGCAAAATAGCTGCAAGAAGATAATTTGCTACGTCTACTAGAAACATCTTTGCTATCTCTGTGCTTCTTGTTTGATGCTCTCAAGGGCCTGCTCTGAACCGCTCTGAATGTGTTTTTTTATCATTCCTGTAAACATTCCCATCATACCTGTTAGCTTCATGTCCCAGAGTGCATCTAGTCTTATCTTGTTATTGTCTTGGACAAGTGTGAGTGTCTTTGTTCCCTCGATTATTCCTTTTGTAAACTGGATTTGGATCTTTTCTTTTGGATATAGTGTTACAGTCTGCATACATTTTGAATCCTTGAATGCAATTGTGACCTCGCGTGTTATGGTATTTCCATCCTTTGAGATATTTCTTACCTCTTTAGTTCCTCTCCAGAACTTGGGCTCTGAATCAAGATCAGATACTATACTCCAAACTTTGTCAATTGAGGCATCAATTTCAACAGAGGCTTGGATCTGAACCATGTGGTGGATCACTTTACTTCATATTTATGTTGTAATGCGAGTTGATTTTTTAAAAACAAACCTGTGTAATTTCGAAATCAATTTTAATCTCATGATATCAGAATTGTTGTGGCTCTGATAACATACGATGATTTTGCCAAGCTCGACATGAGGGTGGCCAAAGTAATTTCAGTTGAAGAAATTCCAGGAAAATCAAAAATCATCAAGGGAACAATTGACCTAGGAGATGAAAAACGTGATGTTATCATTGGCGGCGCACAATACTACAAGCCCGAAGAACTTGTGGGTAGGACAGTAATTGCACTTGTAAATCTTGAACCGCGAACAATTGCAGGAATTGAATCTGGCGCAATGCTTTTGGCAGCAGACTCGGACGACAAACCATTTTGGCTCACTGTAACTGAAGATGTTCCACTTGGAACTGGAATCAAGTAACTGTATTTTGATATAGTTAGATTTTCAGGTTTCTAGTCACTGTACTTTGCATTGATATTATCTTGCCAGGATTTAGGATATTTTCTGGATCAAATTGTTTTTTGATATCCTTGAAAATAGAATATGTTCTGGAATCATACTGGACTTTTACAAACTCTGATCTTGCAAGACCATCTCCATGCTCGCCTGTTATGCTTCCGCCAATGCTTATCACTGCTGCAAAGAACTCGGTTGCTATAGCCTTGATTAGACCAAGATCCTTTTTCTTGAGAATTGGCCTCATGTGCAGGTTGCCATTTCCTGCGTGACCGTAGATGATAACCTTGAGGCCATATTTTTTACAAATCATATCCAATATCTTCAGTAAGAGTGGCAGTCTTTTTACTGGAACAACTGCATCTTCAATGAGCGTAGGCATTGTCTCATTTTTTGTTATGCTCTGCAAACTGTATGCCAAAGCCGAATTTCTAAAACTCCATATATTTTTGATTTTTACAGCACTTGATTCTGTCTTGATTATTTTACCCGATGTGATCTTATGAATCTGTTTTCTGTCTTTGGTATCATCTAACTCTACAAAAAGAAGACAACCTGTACTTGGCATCTTCATCTTGATGTGTTTTGTTATGTTGCTATCTACAAGCTCAACTGCAGATGGTTGTAGTTCTAGTATCTTTGGAACATCTCTTGCCGCGTCTGATAGTGTTTTGTAGTGGATTGCGTACAACAAGACATTTCTTGGAGATGGGTGTGTGACAAGTTTTGCAGATGTTATTATGCCAAGTGTCCCTTCAGAGCCTGCAATCAATTTGTGTAATTGTTTTTCTGAAAAAATCTTGTCGATTCTGTAACCACATGAATTCTTTGATACCTTGGGAAACGTGTTATTTCTTGATTGAATTTTTTTGATTGTATCATCTACCTTGTATCTTCCTGGAAGTTTTATGATCTTACCTGACGAGTCTATTATTCTGACTTGGGCGATGTTGTCAATTACACTTCCATACTTTAGCGAGTGGATACCGCTTGCATTGGTACCAATCATTCCACCAATGGTACAAAATGGGCCTATTGATGGGTCAGGACCAATGATTCTGCCTTGTTTTTTTAATATTTTATCAAGTCGTCCCTTGAAGACACCGCTTCCAACCTCAACATGGGATGCTCCAAGTTTTATCTTGTCAAAGTTTCTCATGTCTAAAATGATTCCTCTTCCAAGTGCACTACCGACAAGTCCTGTGCCTGCTCCTCGCGGAGTTACTGGAATGTGATATTTTTTTGCAAATTTTATAATTTTTATTATGTCTGATTCATTGCGGGGAAATGCAACAACTTGCGGCTTTATTGTGTAAGAGCTTGCATCAACTGAATAAAAATTGCGTACGTATTCATCACTTGATATTGTACACCTTGTTATCTTTGATAATTTCTGTCCAATATCACTTGGTTTCATTGCTGGTATCTTGTGTCCTAAATGCTTAAAAAATGATTTTTTTACAAGTCGTGTTTTGATTCGTAGAATTTTATCTAAAATGATATATTGTACCATTTTTCGCTTGGATATACCGGATCTATATTGATCAAATTTTTATTCCACAATGCTGTATTATATGACAGTCATCCGACCCGACAAAAGTGTCGACTCGCTTGCAACAGATAATCAGGTAAGGACTTGGTCTTCTGCTCACGCGGTGTTAACATTTCTGCACGGAACATGTGACAACACATGGATTCTCAAAAGTGGAGAACAATGGCAAAGAGGGAAAGTAATAGATGCGTTGGCATGTTATTGCTAGGAAAAAGTTGCCATATCCACCCAAAAGACGGATGACTGTTTTTCATTTATCTGAATTGTTAAATTTATCCCAAACTCTGAAAGATTTAATTTGGTAAAACAGAGTCTTTTGACTAATGGATTTTTTAGGTACAAACTTGGACAAGCTTTTCAGCTCTACTGATAATTCTAATCCTTTAATGTGGATGGTTTGGATTCTACCAATTTTCATCTTTATGCTGTATGGACAGAGAATCCAACTTCATGTCACCTCTTCTGAAATCAACAAGGGACTAGAGAAAATCAAGCTATATCGAGATGATACACGAAAAGAACTAATTGCTTATGTGAAACATAACGTAAAGTCTTCTGCAGATCCTACTGCATTTCTTGATAGATATTTTGAGTATTTTACGATAATGCCAGTTGACATGGACCCAAATGGTATAGTGCCAAAAATAAAACATATCATGCGGACAAGAGAAGACTCGACTAGAACACAGGTCAAAACCCTGTCTCCAAATCTAAGCCATGTAGAAACAAGTCAGATAATCAATATTTTGGAAGCTGTAACAACGCTACACATGTTGTACAAGATGGTGAGACATTTTTTCCTCACTGCGAAAAAACAAAACAACTTTCCATTGATACTGCCTTTGCAGATGATGATGCCTTTTATCTTGGAAGAAGCTGAAGCGCTCAGGGTTGCAGTATCTGCATTCAAGCAGGGACAGCCAATTGGAGATGGGATTGGTCCAATGGTTGTTGGCAAAATGATGCTTGGCACAGAAAAGAAATCTGTTGCACTTGAGACTGTTCAGAGTGAAAAAGAGTTTGAAGGAAGAAAATTGTATCTTTTAAAGGCAGAAGGTCCTGCTGCGACAGTTGGAAGGCCTGCTGATACACTAGAGAAAACCATTTCCGAAAACAAGCCTGACATTATAATAATGGTTGATGCTGCCTTGAAGCTAGAAGGCGAAGAGACTGGTTCTATAGCCCAAGGGTTTGGAGCTGCAATCGGAGGAGTTGGCACTGAAAGATTCCAGATAGAGGAGATTGCAACAAAATACAACATTCCAATTCATGCTATAGTTGTAAAACAGTCAATCAAAGAGGCAATCACTCTGATGAAAAAAGAAATTGCTGATTCTTCTGAAAAAGTACTAGTACAGGTTTATGATATCATACGGGAGAACACAACTCAAGGTCAATGTGCCTTGATAATTGGGGTTGGAAACACGCTAGGTGTATCACAATGAGACTATTCAAGAAAAAAGAAGAGGTACTAGATCCGTATACGGTAGAGCAGTGTAGTAGTTGCAGTAAAACATCGAAACGAAAATTCAAGGAAGGTGACTATATCTTCAAGGTGACAGACAAGTGTCTGTCCTGTGGAAATGGACAGATGGTAATAGACAAGATCTTCGGCGAAGTTTTAAAGTAAAAAAAATCTCGTGTTTTTGTATGTATCGCAAAAAGGAAACATTCTAGAAGTAAATCTTTTAAGTGATGGTGTGGTACCGTACATGCCAAACATGAAAACACTTGGTGCTTCGTTCATTGTGTTGGGTTTGCTTGTAACCATACTTGGATATGGACTGCACGAATCTGGCGCGTGTTATTGTGCTGGTGCTCATATGGGGAGCACTTTGACTGCGTGTCACTGCACAAATACTTTGGAGCAAAGCATTGGTAATACTCTGGTCTATGCAGGGCTTGCAATTGCAGGCAGTGGAATGATTGTATTTACAATGTGGTGGCGAAAGAAGATTGTCTTTAATTAGATTTCAAAATTTTACTGCGCAATCGTAGTTATGAGAACGCTATTTTCTTGTGGGATAAACGTGTGTTCTGCCTGTGCAACTCTTTCTCCCTTTGCTTCTACAAGTATTGGGTATGCTCTGACAACTTTGTTCTTGATTAGCCTGTCTAACAGATCTCTTGCAGTCTTTTCGTCATATTCTGGGATGAACCATCGTAGTGCAAATGGAAGCATGTTGAATTTTTGCCATATGAAATCAATCATCTTGTTTGCCTCTTCATCCTTTGTCCTTTTTCTTGTAACAAGGGAGAAAATGTTCCTGACCTTGCCTTCTCGCACAAAACCTGATCCATCAGGAGTTGTGACAAATGGCTCGCATGCATAGGCTTCTGTTGACTGGAATGAAAAAGAACCAATGGACCAGATGTTTGGCACTGATTTTCCTGCGTGAATTGTATATTGCTCAAGAGAGTGACCGCTTAGATTTGCAATGGGTATTCCGCCCATCTGCTTTGCAGTATTCTCTATTGTCTTGCCAATATCACTTGATTTTGCACCAACTCGTATCATTGACATGGCCTCTCTTAGCGCAGATTCTGCTGCCTGGACTAGAAAATCATACTTTGGATCATAGCAGACTGTGACTGCGGTATCTGCAATGTAGCCGTTTATCTGGACGCCCAAGTCGATTTTTAAAAGATCAGTGTCCTTGACTATTATCTTGTCATTTGGTTCTGCTGTATAGTGTGCTGCAATCTCGTTTAGACTGACATTTACTGGAAATGCACACTTTCCACCTTTGCTTGTTATTTCTTTTTCAACCGAATTGCATATCTCTTCCAAGGTAGAACCAACATGATTTTTTCTCCTGGCGTTCTCTCTTACCTCCGATGCTATCTTTCCTGCGTTGATGTAATCTTGTAATTGCAATGATTATGCCTTAATTTGGTTTATTATTTAAAATCATCACAGTGCGAGAAGATTAAATTGGGACATTTTTGTGCAAATCACATCGGGATCGTGGTCTAGCTTGGTATGATTCGGGTTTTGGGTACCTGAGGTCGTCGGTTCAAATCCGGCCGATCCCATTTTCATTTGTGGTTAAGATAACTAGGTTTGATTTTATGTTAGACACAATTCACAATCGCAAAGTGTGTCTTGGTTAATTTTAGAAAGACACTTGTTGTGTTGACCTGCTTGACACTGGACACATATTGCACTCTTGCCTTCAAGTGAAGAATATTTTGGAGCGCCGTCAAATCCAAATCCGCCATCTTGTGGTCCGACCATATGTTCTAAGAATATTGACCTGTATTTCTGTCTGCTCTAAAAATAATGTATTGCTAGTCGTAAACTCTATTACAACTTTGGTATATTATTTCTCATGAGATACAGTGCTGATGTTGTGTCACGATGCAAGTGGGCAACAGAAGATCTAATGATGTTATACCATGATAACAAGTGGGGTGTCCCACTTCATGTGGACCAAGAGTTGTTTGAAATGTTGATACTTGAAGGTGCGCAGGCTGGATTGTCTTGGTCTACTATTCTTAAAAGACAAGGGACGTACAGGGAGGCATTTGATAATTTTGATCCAAAAAAGGTTTCCAAGTATACTGGAAAAGATGTTACAAGACTTTTGCAAGATAAAGGGATAATTAGAAACAAGCTAAAGGTTAACTCTGCCATTAACAACGCCAAGAGATTTCTAGAAATTCAAAAAGAGTTTGGTTCATTTGACAAGTACATTTGGAGTTTTGTCAATTGCAAACCAATTGTTAATCGTCCAAAAAGATATTCTGATATTCCTACATCCACTGATCTTTCAGACAAGATTAGTGCAGACTTGAAGAAAAGAGGCTTTAATTTTGTAGGAACTACAATATGTTATGCATTCATGCAAGCAATAGGGATTGTAAATGATCATACGAGAGACTGTTTCAAGTGCAAAAAATGAATCGCACTATGATTGGCAAGAAATAAACCCGAGCACATTATTGACTTGCCAATGAAGGAGTATGTTGCACTAGTAATTTTTGCAATTGTTTACGTGCTAATTGTGGGTAGGCTGCGATTCAAGATACCAGTTTGGATTGCCATGTCTGCTGGTGCTGTACTCATGATCGTATTTCAAATCATTGACATACAATCTGCCGTACAATCTGTCTCAATTGACGTAATTGTATTTCTCTTTGCAATGTTTAGCATTGTTTCAGCGCTTGACAAGTCGGGTCTACTAAAACTTGTAGCCATAAAGATGATGTCCAAAGCCAAAACTCCAGACTTGTTATTGATGTCAATTGTTGTTGGCATGGGATTGCTTTCCGCATTTCTTGTAAATGATACAATTGCCTTGATGGGAATTCCGTTGGTAATTTACATCTCAAAGCATGTTGGTGCAAGGCCTGTGGTATTTCTGCTTGCACTTGCCTTTGGAATTACAGTGGGAAGTGCAATGACCCCAGTTGGTAATCCTCAAAATCTTTTGATTGCACTCCAGAGTGGAATCCCATTACCGTTCACAAGTTTCTTGGAGTTTCTTGCAGTTCCAACTATTGTAAACTTGTTTCTTACATGGTACATACTCAAAATTTATTTCAAAAAGGATTTGTTGCAAATGTCTCATAATTATAAAGACAATACCATGGTGATAAGTGAGAAAATTGAAAATCCACGACTTGCCAAGATATCACTTGTTGTTCTAGTGGCAACAATTGTAGGATTTTTTGTGTCCGAAGTCTTGCGTTTTCTGCATATATTTGATATCAATATCAGTATAGTTGCATTAATTGGAGCCGCATCTCTCTATGCCGCAAGTGGACAGAGGTATGAGATTCTAAAAAGTGTAAACTATAAAGTACTAGTATTTTTTGCAGCCATGTTTGTGGTAACTAGCGCATTGTGGTCTTCTGGGGCAATTTCAATATTTATGAAACATCTTCCAATTCCAAATCCACAAGACCTGATACAGAGCAGTGCTGTCATCTCTGCATACAGCATAACACTTGGCCAAATCTTGAGTAATGTTCCATTTGTTACATTGTACAATCATGTGATGATTGCTAATGGTTTTACAGGTGCGTATGTGCCGCAATGGATGATGCTTGCAGCTGCATCTACAATCTCAGGAAATCTT
>DATEZN010000271.1:0-6171 GCA_035255545.1 Nitrosotalea sp.
CGACACTGCGTTACCTGCCGAAATATTCGCCCGACCTCAATCCCATCGAGATGCCTTACAGCAAATTCAAGACATTCCTGCGTAAAGTGGCAGCGCGAACCATCCCAAGCCTTAACCGCGCCATCCGCTCCTTCATTGGAACAGGAAAGACAGCTGCATTTTCACTACCAATAATTCAAAATGTTATTCCAAAAGGTGGAGTACAGGCATTAATCATTGCTCCAACAAGAGAGCTTGCAGTGCAGATATCTGATGAAATTGTAAAATTCTCAAGGCATTCTGGAATTCGTAGTGTAACAATCTATGGTGGCCAGAGCATGAACATACAACTCCAAGAACTTCATCGAGGAGTAGAAATTGTAGTTGCAACTCCTGGACGTCTTATTGATCACATCAAACGCGGTTCAATAAAACTACAAAAAGTAAAGTGGGTTATACTTGATGAAGCAGACACCATGCTTGACATGGGATTCATCGAAGATATCAAATTCATCTTAGACTTGGTTCCAGAAGATCATGTCAATGCATTGTTCTCTGCTACCATGCCTGCTGCAATCTTGATGCTTGCAGAAAAATACATGAAAAATCCACAAAAAATATTCATCGATTCAGATGATCTAAGTGGAGAGGGAATAGAGCAAGCATTTCTTGTAATCAAAGATAGAGAGAAAACAGATTATCTTGTCAAATTCATAAAAGAAAATGGTGCAGGTCAGGCAATAGTTTTCTGTTCTACAAAAGACAGAACAAGAAGAGTTGCCCATGAATTGGAACAAGGAAGATTCAATGTAGTTTCAATTCAAGGAGACATGTCTCAATTTAGAAGAGACAAAGCAATGTACATGTTTAAAAAAGGCAAGGCAGACATTTTGGTAGCTACTGATGTTGCAGCAAGAGGTATTGATGTACCAAAAGTTGCATTGGTGATAAATTATGATGTTCCAAATCAAGACATGGTATATTTCCATAGAATTGGACGAACTGCAAGGGCAGGAGAAAAAGGCAGAGCAATAACTCTAGTGTCTTATTCTTCAATTGGCGATTTCAAGGCAATATCAAATCAAACCAAGGTCAAGATGATAGATCTAAACAAAGAACTAGGAATTGTAGTAAACATTCCAGATCCTCTAAAGAGAGAAGTAAGTCATAGGAGAGGCTTTGGCAGATCTGGCGGAGGAGGTTACGGAAGATCAGGCGGAGGATATGGTAGATCTGGAGGGGGAGGCGGCGGTTATGGAAGACGCGATGATAGAAGAGATGATCGCAGAAGATCTGGTGGCGATAAAAATTATTACGGCTTACGAAGCCGCTGGTAGAAAACCGTTCAATATATTTAGGGATTCATGATTTTATAATACATGGATAAAGCAAAACCTGTAGATTCAAAGAACTGGGAAAAAGAAGTCATGTCTTCTCCAATTCCTGTGTTTGTAGATTTTTGGGCAGAATGGTGTGGCCCATGCAGAATGGTAGGTCCTGTAGTTGAGGAGCTAGCTAATGAATATGCAGGAAAGATCAACTTTGTCAAGGTTAATGTTGATGAAAACAACGAGCTTGCATCAAAGTACAATGTCTTTAGCATACCAACACTAGCATTATTCAACAAGGGTCAGGTTGTAGCACAACAAGTAGGTGCTGCATCAAAGGGTTCCTACAAAAACATGATAGACAGTGCTCTTTCAAAAGTCTAAACCTCATTTCTTCTTTTTTCGATCTAAAATAATTAATACAGGTCAAGGAAACAACCCACATGTCATTTGGAGATATTGATACTCTGAACCTTCTATTTGACAAATTACAGAATCTACTAAATGACACTCAAGGATACTATGAATCATTTCTTGATGCTAATACAATGTACAAACAAGGAAAACTCTCAGACAAGGAATTCTTTACAAAACTTGGAGATTATGTTGTATCATATTCATCACTAGAGTTTTTGTCTGTAAAGGTAATCTTTGAGTTGAAAAAATCACTTGACAAGATATCAAGTGGTCGTGCAACTGGTTCTACCATGGCAAGTCCAATGCCTCCAGGCATAGGACCTCAAGCATCACAAATGGCAGCTACTTTATCAGGATCTGGACAACCTCCATCAATCATATCGGCTGCAGCAGCGTTTTCATCACCTGGCGAACTTCCGCGACCAGATCCTGCACTCATGCCACAACAAAATCCAAGCGGTCCTGTTTGTAGTGCTTGTGGGTCTGCTCTGAAAGTTAATGCTAAATTCTGTTCCAAATGTGGAAATAAAATGTCCTAGTGAAAAATTCTACTAGTCTTGGTTTGCGCCACATTCTGTACAAAATTTTGCAATCAAAGATAATTTTGCGCCACATTCTGTACAAAATTTTAAGCTTGTCTCAGTTGATGTATTGACACTGCCATACAAACCGCCAATTGTCTTCATTGCACCAGTTGGCACAAATGTATCATCGTCAACTAAAGGTGTTGGTGCAAAATCTTTCTCTTCTATAAAGTTCATCAATCGAGGCATTTGCTGACCAGGGTTTTTTAGATCAGGTACCATGTCACCTAACCAAAATGCAAATCTAGTTAGTGTAAGCTCTGGCGTAGAAAAAGTCAATGTATGACTTGACATGTAATCGTCTGCTGCTATTTTGCCATTGAAGACTTTCATTAAATGAACTATTTAGTATAGCTGTATATTGTTTTTTATTTTAATTATGGACAACCATTACAACCATTGGTTATGGAACCAGTAAAGTTTGCTCCTCTAATGTCTGCATCTCTGAGATTGGCATCAGACAAGTTGGCACCAAATAGATTAACACCTGATAGGATGACACCTCTGAGATTTGCACCTGATAGATCGGCTTCTCTCAAATTGGCACCTGAAAGTAAGGTACCTGATAGATCTGCATCGTGAAGATTAGACTTTGAGAAATTGACATCTTGTAGATTTGCATCTGTTAAATTTACTTCCTGCATGTTGATACCTGACATGTTTATTCCTTGCATGTTGATTCCAGAAAGATTTGCACCCTTTAGATCTTGGATTGATAATATTGTAATTGTACTCTGATCTGATTTACTGGCATAAAAATTGGGAGCGCCAAGATATGATGCGTAGATGTGATGTAATCCTGCTTGTAGCAAAGATGTGCTAAAACTAGACTGACCTCCAAGTATGGTAACTGGGTATCCTACTGCTGTATCATCTACGTAGAATTGTACTGACCCCATGTCAGGCATTGGTGATATAGTTGCAGTAAATGTTGTTACCATGCCAGATATTCCAACCAGATAACTTGATGCTATTTTTGTAATCGTTGGTACTACTGGAGGTGTAAATGTTATTGATGGACCATATGTTGTAGATGAAAAACTTGACTGTGTTACATTGTCTGATACCGGGTTTGAACAAGGAACATAGAGTGCCCAACCATGAGGCGCTTCACCCACGTAACACTGGTATTTCCCAGATGAATCATACAGTTTTGTAACATATTTCCAGTTTTCATCTGCTGCAGAAGATGATGATATTACAAATCCTGGCACAATATTTGAAATAACAATTATCATTACAGCAAAAAAAGCTAGTCTAAAAAATATTGATTTTTTCTTGTCAAATTGTCTGATAATCAGTATGAATAAAAATACAATGGCAAATGATGTGAATCTCTCTGCCATGCCCCCTCTAACTATTATTGATAAAAACAATGTTGCAGTGATGCAGTATAGAACAAAAATTTCAAATCTTAATCCATTCTTGATTGAATTTAACAAAATAAACGCAATAACAATAATGGGTATGATGTATGCTAATTCTCCAGAATATTGGATAATGTTGTAGTAAAAGACTTTGCCTATGCTTGTAGAAAATATCTGTATTGTTGATTGTGTGATGTTTCCAACCTGGATTTCTGGGGACTTGAATTGTTGAGAATAATTGATGTAAAGTAACGACGCCTGCAGTAATAATAGAATTGTTGGTATTGTGTAACTAGATATTGTAATTACATCTTTTTTATTTCCTCTGAGTTCACGTATGATGACGTAAATTAATGCCGGAAGAAAAACAATTGAAAAGGCAGAAGAGAGAAATGATACAGAACAGAAAAACGCATAAAGATACTTTATTTTCTTGGATTGTTTTTTGTATTCTTCATATCTGAATATCAGCAATAACACAAATAGCATTGTGAATATGTTCAGGAACCATTGGATGCTTGAAATATTAGAATAAATTTCATTCATGCCTGGAGCGGCTATTATGAATAAAGAACAAACAGCTCTGAGCCAATCGTTTTTAATTATGAATCGAAATTGTTTGGTGACAAAAAACAATGCACAAAGTGTTGCAATAATTATTGCAGCTACATTCATTGCTAGATTGACGTTGGCAATACCAAACAGGTATAGTGAAAAAATTGTTACAAGTCTAGGAATGACATGCAAGTAATAATTGTAAACAACAAAAATACTCCCCCATGAATACTGGATAGCTTCTCTTACAAGAACATCTACATCTTCAACCCTGCCGGGTTGCACCAGAATGAAGATTGGTTTTCTTAACACAAAAAGTATTACACCTGATACAAATAGGATGGGCAAAAACCATCTTGACTCTACGTTTCCAGAAAAGATTGCACGCATTTTACTACTCAAATTAACTGAAGCTTTGCTGGATCCGCCCTTAAGCTTATCGGGAATATCACAAAACATTTTTCCCCAATTTTATCACATTGTAAAGAAAACTATGTCAAAATGGAATTTATTATGATTCCAAAATAAGGTGGACCGAGGGGGATTTGAACCCCCGACATCCGCGTTGCGAACGCGGCGTCACTACCACTAGACCACCGGCCCTTTTGTTATCAAGAATATCATCTGCTTTTATTCATTTACTCAAAGAATAATACTAGGTTTTCAAACCAAATCCCTGATGACTGTAGATGCTGTAATTACAGGGTCACACGTTATTTTCCAAAATGTAATGGTAGAGAAAAACATTGTAATTGACGAAGGCAAAATTGTCGGTCTTACAAATGATATTCCACAATGTGATCTAAAAATAAAAGCAGACGGATTGGTCTCACTTCCTGGTATAATTGATCCTCACATACATTATGGTGTATATTCTCCAATTAATGATGCTGCTGTCACTGAATCTAAAGTAGCTGCGATAGGTGGAGTCACTACCATGATGCGAATGCTCAGACTGAGTGGCTCATACAAGAAAAATCTAGACTCTCAACTTGCAGAAAGCGCAAAAAATCATTACGTTGATTATTCCATTCATGCAGCCATACTTCATAGAAATCAAATCAATGAAATGGAATTTTGTAAAAGCAAGGGGATAACGTCATTTAAGATATACATGAATCTTGGCGAAGAGGTAGGCCATGTCTACATGGACATGCAACCTGGTGACAAGTCTCTACGAGAAGAAAGAGTAGAGATGACAACTGACATGATTGAAAAAATAGTTGAAAATGCAGCATCTCTGAATTGTCCAGTCCTTGTCCATGCAGAAGATTATGAAATGTGTTCATGTGGAATTAAGACTGCAAAAGAGAAAAAAATGGATGGACTTGCAGCATGGTCCCAGAGTAGACCTGTAGAATCTGAAGTCAAGTCAATTACTACTATATCCAAGATTGCACGAAAATATGGTTGCAATCTCTATTTTGTACATATTGGCTCTAGTGCTGCAATTGACGCAATATCACAAGAAAAGAAAAATGGAACAAAAATCCATGTTGAGACCTGTCCACACTATCTAACATTGTCGTATGAATCACAAAAAGGATATCTTGCCAAGGTCATGCCACCAATACGTTCTTCCAAAGATGTAGAATCTGTATGGCATGAGATACAAAGTGGTAGAATGGATACGATTGGAACAGATCATGTTGCAAACAGACTACATCTAAAGTTGGGTGGAGAAAATGTATGGGGAGCACTTGCGGGATTTCCAGGAATGGGCACAATGCTTCCTATATTGTTAAGCGAGGGAGTTAACAAGGGAAAGATAAACTTGCAACAGTTATCAAACATGACCAGCCTCAATACCGCCAAAATATTTGGAATGTATCCAAAAAAAGGAATAATCCAGAAAGGCTCTGATGCAGATATTGTATTAGTTGATTTAAAAAAGGAAGATAAAGTGTCTGCTGAAACAATAGATGGTTTTTCTGATTATAC
>DATEZN010000272.1:0-2139 GCA_035255545.1 Nitrosotalea sp.
CAGCTTTTTAATTATTTCCTGATCAGTTCCAATATCTTGGCCAATTGCAAAAATTGAACTATCTGGAAATCCAGCTTCTCGAAGTAACGTTATCACTTGATCAAAATATCTTCCATCTTTAAGAAATATCATAGTATCACAATTTTTTGCAGTCTCTTTGACTCGCGATAAATCATAACAAGATGGAATTACTGCCATGGTTTCTGCACCTTCAGCAAGACTGATTCCCACTTTGGATGCAAATGTAAACATGGATACAATTCCAGGTATGACGCTTATCTTTATCTCAGGATACTTTTCGTGTAATTCTCTATCAATGTAAATCCATGTACTGTAGAGATATGGATCTCCCACTGTAAGATAAATTACTTTTTTGCCAGAAAGAACTTTTTCTGCAATGACTTTGGCATTTTGTAACCAGCTGTTTTCTAGAGTATCTTTTTCCTTGACCATTGGAAATACCAAGTTAACAACTTCTATTTTCTTGGACTTGTCCACTAACGATTCAATTATGGAATAAACAATACTTGGTTTGCCCTCTTTAGAGGTAGGACATACAATAATCTCAGCATTTTGTATTGCCTTGACTGCCTTTACCGTTAAAAGCTCGGGATCTCCAGGACCGCAACCAACACAGATAAGATCAGACATTAATTGAAATCAAAATTGTACCTAATTAAAATCTAGATTTTGGTTGCAGATATTATGGTAACAGGATTTCTTGCAAGAAACATGGTGCCTGTCGAAGTTTTTTTGCTCTTGGATATAGTTACCTGAATTATATCAACTGATGAAAATGATAATTTTTCCATTATATTCAGCACAGAGTATAACGTTTCAACAAGAATTGTTCCTATCACGATTCTTCCCCCTGGCTTTAGCTTTGATTCACATAGCTTGACTATTTCAGCAGTCTCCCCACCCGTACCGCCAATGAATATGGCATCAGCGATTGGCAATTCACTAATTTTTTGCATTGCATTTCCTAAAATGACAGACACGTTAGAAATTTGGAATTTCTCCAAGTTTTTCTTTGTAAGCTCTACTGCATTTGGATCAATGTCTATTGAAAAGACCTTGCCTGAAGATCCTACTTGATGTGCAGCTTCTATTGATATCGACCCACTGCCACATCCAACATCATATACTATCTGTCCAGATGAGAGTCTTGCTTTGCTGATTTGGATAACACGAACTTCTTCTTTTGTAATTGGTACATCTTCGACTCTGTCAAATAATTCATCTGGAATTCCCGGAGTTTTATGTTTCCACATTAATTTACTCGAAACTAGTTAATATTTAGAATTACCTGACTGCTACAATTCCTACTTCTGGATGAATTAGTGTATTTACCAATATCCAACAAAAGATGAACATGAGAAAATAACTTCCATATCCTGTTGTGATGAGTTTTTTCTTGTCTGCTGCAGGAATGGGAATTCTCATTGATTTTGCCATGACATATGAAATAATGAATAGAATTATCATAATTCCAAAGCCCAATCCGACTCTAGATGATTCAACTGATTGACTGCTTCCAATTAATGCAGAAAGTGCGCCTGCTAGAACTCCGAGACCCACTCGCAACCAGAATAATTTATCCAGTCCACCCTTTACCCTTGACTCATCAGTTTGTGGAGGACTTGGTGATGGCACTCCTGCTTCTGGATTACCCACAGTATCATCAACATTAGATTTATCGTCTTCTTTTTTCTTTGGATGTCGTACCAACTAAATTTTCAAAATCACTCGGTTTAATCCCGTTTAAAATGTTTGGTTGTAATAGTAAAGGTAAATCAATGGCCAGAAGAGTTGGTAATCATGACACTTGCAGGTATTGAGTTACGTTATCTAATTACAGAGATGAATAGACAAGTAAAGGACTATTATGTAAGCAACATTTACGGCATTAGTCGCAGTAGTCTTCTTTTCAAGCTACATCATGCAGAGAAACCAGATTTGCTAGTCATGTTCTCTACTTTTGGTTTGTGGGTAACTGGAATCAAGATAAATCAAATGGAAGAGAATCGATTGGTAAAACGATTAAGAAATGATCTTTTGCGCAGCAAAATAACAGAAATAAAACAGCTTGGAAGTGAACGAATTGTTTATGTAACATTTTCAGGATTTGACCAAGAA
>DATEZN010000273.1:0-3248 GCA_035255545.1 Nitrosotalea sp.
TTTTCAAACCAAAGTCTGTTTCCAAGACTTTAGTAAGATCTCTTATTCCACTTCCTTTTCTTCCAATTACAATACCTGGTCTTGTAACGTGTAATCCAACTCTAGTTCCGGTTGGAGTTTTTTGAATATCGACACCTGAGAAACCTGCTTCTTTGATTGCCTCTCTTAGATAATCTTTCAAGAGCATCAATTTGTAACTATCATTGATTACATTTTTTACTGAAGACATTACTATCGTTCCTGAGCTACCAGCTCAACGTGAGTAAGAATATCTACTTTAGGAGATGCACGACCCATTGCACGAGGAGTGAATCGTTCAAGTTTTCTTCCCTTGTGTACGGTTGCATTAATTATTTTCAATCTATCAAGATCCATTCCACGATATTCTGCATTTGATTCTAAATTATCTAATAGTCTGATGAATTCGCCTGCTGCTTTTTCTGGATATCTTCCGGCCATCACACCAGTGTCTGACTTGTGACCTACTTCGTTGTTATATCTCTTGAATGGTACAGCGCGCTCTAAATTGATTACAGATTGCAAGTAACTTCGTGCAGATTCAATTGACATTCCTTTTATCTTGTGTGCAATTTCTCTTGCATGTTTGTGTGAGATTGTTTTTTCTCTTAATGCAGCACGAACGTGTCTTGTCTTATCATAATTTTGGAAAGCGTAGCTAAAATGCATAGATATCACTTTAATGGTACGTACAAGCTAGACCTTGATGCTCCTACACCAGGTGCACCGTGTATAACTCTCTTATTGGTTCGAACAAATTCTCCGAGATAGTGTCCAACCATTTCTTGTCGGATTGTAACTGGTAAGAATTCTTTTCCTGAATAAACATGAATTGTAAGACCTGCAAAGTATGGTAGAATGATAACATCTCTTAGATGAGTCTTGATTTGACCGCTAGTTTTTCCTGCCTTGGCAGCTTTTACTTCTTCCAAGAGTTTTCGTTTTCCATCTGTGATACCTCTTGTAAGTGATCTTCTTGCTCTAGATGGTAAAAGTTCAAAGAGTTTTTCTAATGATAGAGCTTGAATTTCTTCTAATGCTAGGCCTCTATACTTGTATTCTTTAACCATTTATCTTCACCATTACTTTAGTTGATTCACGATTGACCATATTATAGCATTCCTATCTTTGTGGCCAAGTCTCTTGCTTTTTCAATTGTTGAGAATTTTACAAAAGCTTTCTTGCCGTATACGGTTCTGCATATGTTCAGTCCGATTGGATCTTCTTTGTACAAAAGCTTGATTGCTTCAATTATCTTTGGCTTGGTTGCCTCTTCTCTTACCAAGAAACAAATTCTGCTTTGATTTTCAACTAGTGCAAATGTCTTTTCAGTGATATACGGTTTGAGTATGATGTGATTTGCTTCTTCTAGATTCATTTGTTCATCACCAAAATTTCAAGATGAGGAGATTTTAGTTTTGCAATCTCTTCAATTGCACCTTTAGAAAATACTGTTAATCGTATTGGCTGTGCACCAGGAGCCAAGTCAAGTACACTGAGATTTTTTACATCAACTGCATCAACTCCCAAAAGTGAGTGTGATGCTTTTGCAAGTTTTGTAGAATCTTTTACTACAAGCAAGACACTTTTTCCTACTTTGGTCTTTCTACCTCTAAGTGATGGTTTTCCTGAACGACCCTTTAGTCTGTTTTTCAGTCTGTCCACATCTTGTGACAGATTTAGTGCATCTAAGACTTTGACTAGGTCCTTTGATTTTACTACAGATTCAACTTGATCAGATATTACAACTGGAAATGATTCAATCTTGTCTACCTTGTGACCTCTAAGTTTTACTAGAGCCGCTGATGTTGTTGCTGCCAATGCAGAACACAATGCAAGACGATTTTCTTTCTTGTTTAGCATTTTATGAATAATTCTTTCAGATGTTGGAGGATGTGCCTGTCTTCCTTTACGTGTCATTGCAACTCCACCAGCTTGGCCTTGTCTTCCACCTCCACCGCCTGCCATTCTTGCAACTCTGGCTTGGTGATGACCTGTTGGAGGACTGTTGGATTCTGCAACTACGTCCATACCTGCATTTGGATATCTGCCTTGTCTTTGGAAAGAGTGAGATTCCAAGTGGATGTATGCTTTGTGAATTAATTCATTTCTAACAGGAGTTGAAAATACAAGTGGTAATTCAATGTCGCCATCTTTTGAACCAGTTGTCGTAAAGACTGGAACTTTCATATCATAATCTCCAAGATTTTCGGTTGTGTAACCTTTGTCAATTTCGCTCTTACGGGTGCACGAAGTTTTACCAGTCTACGATAAGTTCCAGGAATTGAACCACGGATGATAACGTAATCGCCTTGTACCAAACCAAAGTGTTTGTAACCACCAGGTGGATTAATTTTTAATTCTTCATTTTGAGTATTGCTTACTATCATGATTCTGCTATTGTATTGTGTTCTTTGATGGAACCCTCTCTGACCTGCTCTTGGAACAGTGTACATGATTGTTGCAGGACTGATTGGACCTAGAGTACCAAGAGCTCTGACACTCTTTCTTGATTTGTGTTGTTTCTTCTTGACACCCCATCTTGTAATTGGACCTTCGATACCTTTTCCTTTTGTGATTGCTGCAACATCAACTTCAACTCCTTTTTGGAAAACTTGATCTATTTTGACTTCTTTTCCTAAAAGATCTTTCAAGAATGCAAATTGTTTTGGAATATCTCCACCTTTGACTGCAACTTCAAAGACATATGGTTTCTTTTGTTCTAGTCCTGCTTTTCTTGGAAGAACTGCTGCAATCGCAAAAAGTTCGTCAATGTATGAAAGTGATTTTTCTGCCTTGTCTAATGCTTTTTCATCTAGTTTTGTTTTGAATAATCTTGAAAGCTCTTTTGGTAAATCTTTTGCATAAACATCAAAAGTAGAATCAATTCCGTATCTGTCTCTTGAATATCCCCTGATTCCAATTATTGACATTGGAGGAGTAACTACAACAGTACCAAGTCCCACAAGTTGTTTTCCAAAGTTTGGAGTCTTTTCTCTATCGTCTATACTTGCAATTCTCATACAAGCTGCTTTGAATCCTGCATATCCTAGAAGTTTTGGTTGGTCAGATGTTACATCAGGCCAAGTTCTAATTCTTGCTTCCATGCTCTTCGCTCGTGCTCTTGGCAAATATGCAAGACTTCCTCTTCTAGGTTGACTATGCTTCCTATGGCCCATTGTTACAGAAAATTGTCGAAAAGCCCATTATAAGTCTATAATTAGAGAATG